>CAZRIB010000001.1:0-3316 GCA_964600035.1 uncultured Ardenticatenaceae bacterium
GTCGGGAAAGTCTGAAACCTGGAATATTTGCCACTGATTAGCTCGGAAAACGATATACGGACTTCAGGTTACGTGAAGTTCTGACTTGAATGGCTTCTTGTTGGGGTAAGTGGTTATAATTGGGAAATTGTGCTTTCTGTAGGAGAAGGCAGGAGGAAAATTATGGCGACACATTCAGCACATTTACACTCTCAATTGTTACCGCTTACGCAGGCAGAAGCTTCTTTTTTGGAAGCATACCCATCATATCGGGAAACGGCCGTGTTAGACAGATTGCGGCAAAGTGATTACGGCCGTTTAGACACCCAGGGGCACATCTATCTAGACTACACAGGCGGCGGGTTATATGCCGAATCACAACTGGAAGCCCACATGAAAATGCTCCGCGAAAACGTCTTTGGCAATCCCCACTCCCACAACCCCACATCCCTGGCCATGACAAAACTCGTGGAACAGGCCAGGGCATACGTACTCACCTATTTCAACGCCCCGGCAGACGAATACACCGTCATTTTCACACCAAACGCCAGCGGCGCACTCAAGCTGGTTGGCGAATCTTACCCCTTCACTGCCAACAGCCACTTTGCCCTTTCCGCAGACGACCACAACTCAGTCAATGGCATTCGCGAATTTGCCCGGGCACGCGGCGCAAAAGTGACTTATGTGCCAGTTGTTGCCCCGGAACTGCGGCTGGATATGGACAGGCTGGAGGAAGTATTAAATACGGCAAACCCCGACGGCCACAATTTGTTTGCCTTTCCGGCACAATCCAACTATTCCGGTGTCAAGCACCCATTGACAATTATTGAAAAAGCACGCAGTAAGGGGTGGGACGTGCTGGTAGATGGCGCGGCTTTTGCCCCAACCAATCGGTTTGATTTTGCCAAATGGCGGCCTGACTTTGCCACATTTTCCTTCTACAAAATTTTTGGGTATCCCACGGGGCTGGGTGCGCTCATTGTACGGCGGGAAATGCTGTCAAAATTACAGCGCCCCTGGTTTGCCGGCGGGACGGTAAAAATTGTGTCCGTCAAGGCTGGCCGCCACTTTTTGGAAGATGGCGAAGCTGGTTTTGAGGATGGCACGGTCAATTATTTAATGATTCCGGCTGTGGAAATTGGGCTGCGCCATATTGACCGGATTGGCATTGAAACCATTGGGGAACGTGTGCGCTGTTTGACCGGTTGGCTGTTGGATACGGTAACGAAGCTGCGGCACAGCAATGGGCAGCCAATGGTGGAGATTCATGGCCCTGAAAATTTGGACATGCGCGGCGGCACAATTTCGCTGACGGTTTATGATGTGGCGGGACGGCCGTATTCCGGGCAGGTGCTGGAAAAATTGGCCGGTGATGCCAAAATATCAATTCGCACTGGCTGTTTTTGTAACCCAGGCGCAGGAGAATCTGCATTTAACTTGCCCAAGTCGTTGATGCAGTCCCTTTTTGAGCGTGGCAGCGGGATACATTTTACAGAGTTGGTGCAAATTATTTATGATGCACGCGGCGTGGATATAAGCGCTGTGCGGGTTTCTCTGGGTATGGTCTCCAATTTTGCTGATGTGTATCGCTTTGTGTCGTTTTTGCTTGGATTTAGGGATAAAAAGGTGAATGAATTTGCAGAAACGGCCGTTTTAGGAGCCTATCTCAACCGCGACACACCATAAAATAGTTGACAGTACTCAAGTCCTGCCTAGAATGTCCTAAAGACATGAAAATACCAATTTTGTAAACTGTTTTACAGAGGTGTTACCAAGGAATTTACAATACAGCCAACCTCTTATTATTGGGAAGACCTAAGGAGATAAACAAAAGGGGATAGCAACATGACTACTATTCTTGTTGTTTTTGGCGGATTATCCATTGGAGCATCTATTTTTACTATTGCCGCGTGTATGCTTTCTTCCAAAATTAGCCAGCGTGAATGCCAGGAAGAACAGTATAATTCTCAACTAGAATTGCCAACAATCCCTGTCATCGAAGTCAACTCCTAGGTCTTTTTATTTTTTCATATATTCATCTTTGGGGTAACGGCCGTTTCAGGGAAACGGCCGTTTTTTTATTTGCCAGCAAAAAAAGAACGCATCCACATATCAGTGAATGCGTTCTTTTTTATTGGTCTAAACTTTGGTAATTATGGCGTCATGATCACAGGCAGGTAAATGAGGAACTGCACTTGATTGACTGTGATATTGACCGATGCGCCGCTGCTGGCATAGGCTGTTCCGTCGGATGCATTCCAGGAGAAGCTGGTGCTGCCGAACCAGTCTGTGTCTGGCGTAAAGGTGAGTTGGCTTAGCTGTGCCGCTGGAATGACCTGGTTAACAGAAACGGCCGTACCGTTCAACTTGAGTGTGCCATTGGCAGGCAGGGTCGTAATTTGCACCTCTACCAAAGAATCCCCGTCAACATCGCTGAAAGCGCCCAGGAAGTTAGCTTGCGTAAATGTAATATCCAGATTCTCATCGCCTGAAACGGCAAAGTCACTAACCACTGGCGCATCTGGCATGGGGTTCACGGTAATGGTGAAAGATTGCGGTGCCGATGTGTCACTGCCGCCATTGGCCGTGCCGCCATTGTCTTTCAGGGTGACAGTAACAGTGGCACTGCCAAAGGCATTGGCCGCAGGCGTGTAAGTCAAGTTGCCGGTTGTGGCGTCGATGGCGGGCAGCACAGAGAACAGCGAATCGTTGTCTGTGGTGAGGGTAAAGGTCAGAATTTGCCCGCTTTCTGTGGGGGAACCGGGATCGATGCTGGTGGCAAAGCTGTTGACAGTTTGTGCGCCGCTGTCTTCGTCCACTGTTTGGTCTGGTGAGGCTGGCAGGCTGAATGTTGGCGCGTCATTGATGAAGGTGACGTTGATGGTGAAGGTAACGGCCGTTGATGTATCCACGCCGCCATTGGCCGTACCGCCATCATCACTCAATGTCACAGTCAGCGTTGCTGTGTCTGGTGAGCCGCCCTTGGCCGTAAATGTCAAATCGCCTGTGCTGCTGTCGATAGCTGGCAAAACGGTAAACAGACCAGGATTGGTGTTGTTCGTGATGTTGAAGGTCAACGTTTGGGTTTCGTTGCTGGCTCCGGTTGAAATGTTTGCTGCCCAGCCAGAAACTGTTGTGCCTAATGAAGCAAATTCTTCATCCACAAAAACGTCGCCGCCGCTGGTAAAAGAAGGTGCGTCGTTTACGGCCGTTACCGAAATGGTAAACTGCTGAGCAGCCGACGTATCCACCCCGCCGTTGGCCGTACCGCCATTATCCTGTAAGCGCACCGTGACCGTTGCCGAGCCGTTGGCATCAGCGGCCGGGGTGTAGGTTA
>CAZRIB010000001.1:3416-10786 GCA_964600035.1 uncultured Ardenticatenaceae bacterium
CCGTTGCCGAGCCGTTGGCATCAGCGGCCGGGGTGTAGGTTAACGCGCCGGTTGACGGGTTAATGGCTGGCTGTGAGGAGAAGAGGGCGGTGTTATCGGCCGTAACCAGATAAGCCAGCACGCTCTGCCCTGATTCATTGGCCGCCCCCATATCGGTGGCAGTGATGAAGTTGGCGACAGTCTGTGCTCCGGCATCTTCCAGCACGGTTTGGTTGGGGCTGGCCGTCATGGTAAAGGAGGGCGCGTCGTTTACGGCCGTTACCGTGATGGTAAACTGCTGTGATGTCGACGTATCCACCCCGCCGTTGGCCGTGCCGCCATTATCCTGCAAGCGCACCGTGACCGTTGCCGAGCCGTTGGCATCAGCGGCCGGGGTGTAGGTTAACGCGCCGGTTGATGGGTTGATGGCTGGCTGTGAGGAGAAGAGGGCAGTGTTATCGGCCGTAACCAGATAAGCCAACACGCTCTGCCCCGATTCATCGCTCGGCCCCATGCTGGTGGAGGCAATGAAGTTGGCGACGCTTTGCGCCCCGGCATCTTCCAGCACGGTTTGGTTGGGGCTGGCCGTCATGGTAAAGGAAGGTGCGTCGTTTACGGCCGTTACCGTAATGGTAAACTGCTGTGAAGCCGACGTGTTCGTCCCGTCACCATCATCACTTAATGTAACGGTAACCGTGGCTGTGCCATTGGCATTCGCCGCAGGCGTGTAGGTCAATTCACCAGTCGTGGCATCAATGGCCGGTCCACTGGCAAACAACCCGTTGTTGTTTGTCGTTACGTTGAAAGTTAGCACCTGCGTGCTTTCGTTGGCAGGCCCGGCGGACATCCCTGTCGCAAAATTTGCCACCGACTGCGCCCCGGCATCTTCCAAAACAGTTGGCGGGTCTCCAGCCAGTGTGTCGAAGGTGGGCGGGTCATTGACGGCATTGACTGTGATGATAAAGCTGTACTCGATGGACGTGTCTACGCCGCTATTGGCCGTGCCGCCGTTGTCTTGCAAGGTAAAGGTAACCGTTGATGTGCCAAAGGCATCGGCGGCCGGGGTAAAGGTGAGTGTCCCGTTGGTTAGATTTAAGTTAGGCTGTCCACCAGAGGCAAACAAGGCGGCATTGGTGTAGCCGAATGAAAGGTAGCCCAGAGATTGGCCGCTTTCGTCGCTTGGCCCGGTGGAGATGTTGGTGGCAAAGTTGGCAATGGTTTGTGCCCCGGCATCTTCCTGCACCGAGGGGTCTGCGGCTAATGTTAGAGAGGGTGGGTCGTTTACGGCCGTTACCGAAATGGTAAACTGCTGAGCAGCCGACGTATCCACCCCGCCGTTGGCCGTACCGCCATTATCCTGTAAGCGCACCGTGACCGTTGCCGAGCCGTTGGCATCAGCGGCTGGAGTGTAGGTAAGCTCACCGGTTGACGGGTTGATGGCTGGCTGTGAGGAGAAGAGAGCAGTGTTATCGGCCGTAACCAGATAAGCCAGCACGCTCTGCCCCGATTCATTGGCCGCCCCCATATCGGTGGCGGTGATGAAGTTGGCGACAGTCTGTGCCCCGGCATCTTCCAGCACGGTTTGGTTGGGGCTGGCCGTCATGGTAAAGGAGGGCGCGTCGTTTACGGCATTCACTGTAATCGTAAACTGCACCTGTGCTGATGTGTTGCTGCCGCCATTGGCCGTGCCGCCATCATCGCTCAGCGTTACCGTCACTGTGGATGACCCATTGGCATCTACCTCCGGTGTGAAGGAAAGCGTCCCGTCCAGAGGGTTGATCTGGGGCGATTGGGAAAACAGGCCGTTGTTGGTGTTGGACACATTAAACGTCAAGCCATCGCTTTCCCCTGGCCCGGCAGAAATGTTTGTAGCCCAGGTTGCGCTGTATGCGCCGGAATCTTCGTTAACAGTGACGTTGCCGCCGCTGGTGAATGTTGGGGCATCATTGACATTGGTCACCGTAATGGTGAATTGGGCGGATGTTGAGGTATCTACGCCGCCGTTGGCTGTGCCGCCATTGTCTTTAAGGGTTACTGTGACGGTGGCGCTGCCGAATGCGTCGTTGGCCGGGGTGTAGGTCAGTGTGCCATTGCTGCTGACGGCTGGCTGGCTGGCAAAGAGGGCGTTGTTGTCGTTGGTGACGGTGAAGGTGAGGGTTTGCCCACTTTCATCGGAGCCGCCGCCGGGACTGATGCTGGTTGCCCAGTTGGCAACGGTCTGTGCACCGCTGTCTTCCAGAATGGATTGGTTGCTGCCTGCTGTGAATGAGGGTTGATCGTTTACGGCCGTTAATGTGATGTTGACACTCGCCGCTGTGGCTGCATAATCCTGTCCATCCGACCCGTTCCAGCCAAAACTGTCCGCGCCGTTGTAATCGGCCGTTGGCGTATAGGTTAAATTGGCAATCTGGCTGATGGGAATTTCCTGATTAAGCGTGACAGCCACAGAACTGAGGGCAAGCGTGCCATGGGTTGGCAAAGCGGTAATCTTGACACTTTGCAGCGATTCCCCATTGGCATCTGTAAACTGGTCTGTGAAGTCAGTTGATGTAAAGGTGACATCGCTGTCCTCAAGACCATTTTTGCTGACATCGGTGACGACGGGCGGGGTGTTTTCCAGTGTATAACGAGCGATGGCGAAATTGGCATCCCCAAAGGCAAGCGGCACATCGGTGTTGCCCACAATGATTAATTGATTGGCCGATGTCAGGGCGGCATTCCAACCTTCATCTTGGCTGTTAGCATCACCAGGGCCGCCGCCGGCTGTGCCAATGTCAGTTGTGACAATGCCGCTTGTGCCAAAGGCCGTGTCCAATGAGCCATCTGTGTTGTAGCGAATGGCCATAAAATTTTCGTTGGTGGTTGGGTCTGCCGTAAAGCCAGAGACAATCACTTTGCCGGTAGATTGAACATGCACGGCATAAGCCAAATCGTCTTGAGCGGAAACAGTGGTGATAACCTTGCCGTCTGTGCTGAAGGTGGTGTCCAATGCGCCATCGGCTGTGTAGCGCACCACACCCACATCAATGCTGGCTGCTTCTACAATCCCGGCCAGAACAAGGTAATCTGGCCGTGTGACTGTGCTTTCCAAAGCGAGGGCGTAGCCAATATCGTTTACATTGACACCGCCGCCCAAATCTGTGGTGACGATACCACCGCTGCCAAAGGTGCTGTCTAGTGTGCCGTTGGTATTCAGGCGCAGCATGGCAAAGTCTTGATGATCGCCCAGGTCTGCCTGGCCGCCAGCCACAATTTTGCCGGTGGATTGTATGACAACACCGTAGGCATCATCGTTACGGGCGAGACCGGCGACGTCATGGGTGTAATAGCCGTTGGGGGCGTTGAAGCCGGTTGTGTCCAGGCTGCCGTTGGTGCTGTTGAGGCGCAGGACGAGGAAGTCGCTGTCTACTTCGCCGGCGACGATGATGTTGTTGCTGCTGTCAATGGCAACGGCCGTTGCCTGAGCAGTTGTTGTGCCCCCCAAAGCGGCAAAGCCAAGCGAAACCACACCACTGGTGCCAAAGCCAGTATCCAGTGTGCCATTGGCATTATAGCGGGCAACGACAACAGCCACAGGTGTAGCAGCCCCATTGTCACTGTAACCGGCCACAATAATTTTGCCATTGCTGTCCACGGCCACTGCCTGGGCAACATCTGCATTGGCGCTGGCATTTAGCGTCACTTTGCCGCCCGTGCCAAATGTGGTGTCCAGCCCGCCTGTATCCGTGTAGCGCACAATAGCCATGTCATTACCACTGCTGCCCGCGACCACAATGTAATTATTGGAAGATTGCACAGCGACTGCACGGGCAGAGTCCACGGTGTTTGTGCCAATATCTGTGTAAACAATACCATCCGTGCTAAAAGTTGTGTCCAAATCTCCAGGGTTTGCAGCCCTTGCTCTACCAGACACCCCCACGATGCCTAAAAAGAGCAGGACTAAGAGCAGTACCTGGGTGAATTTGAATGTAGGGTTTATTGTTTTTCGACGATACATGTTTTCCTCCGGTATGGTTGAGGCAGCATTAAACAGCACACACTGCCTTATAAGTAAGTGTGACCCCCAATTAAATGTAGATGAGGCAAACCGTATTAATCTTGTCTATACGGCCGTCTCTGAACCGCGATGGGTTCTATCCATGTGTTGAAGGCTTTTCGGGAGGATTTTGCAGCGACTGTGAAACTGCTATCAATGCCGGTTCAGCCTTTTGCTGTTTGGTATGCAGCATTTTTTGTTCCAGCCGTGTTGAGGATGGTCCCCTCCGATTGCCTCTGGTACGGTTGGTTAACTGTCGTATTAATAAAGTGAATATTGCCAGCAGGATGAATGCGCCGCCGACGGCTGCAATGGTGTTGGTGATGGGTGATAACGGCCGTCCCGATACAATAGGTACGGGCGGTTCTGCAGAAGGCAGCACCGTCCACTCAAATTGGGCAACCGTATCCGGCATCCCTTCCCGCCGGACATGCACTTCTACCAGCCACCGGCCCGGCAAACTAAACTGCGTGCCACCAATCCGGTACACTGGTGCGGCCAACTCATCCAGACTGGTTCGATTGAATGCCTCCTTCTCTGTTTCCACGGTCGTTGTGCCCAGGTCTTCTTCCAGATAGGTCAGATTGGCAAAGACGCGGAGAACAGGGGCTGGCTCCGGGCGGCGAATACTGCTTGCCCGAATGCTGATGACATTACTGCCGGGTAAATTGGGTTTGGCCGAAAGGCTGATGAGTAAATCATCTACTTCTTGCGCCATTGAATCGACAACGTGGTTGTACTGCGTCACATACTGCGGCCCGCGTGCATTGGGCATGGCGGTTACCAGTCCGGCGGCCATCAGAATGAGCAGGCCGAGACCACTTTCTATCAGGACGAGTTTGGGTAGACGTGAAAGGGGCAGCGGTGTCCATTCTTTTGGTTTTTGCAGCAGCCATCCCAGAGGACGGGCAACTTTGGGGTGGAGCAGCATGGCGTTGAGAAGGCCAACTGCACCCATTACCAGGAGGAGCGCAATTTTGCCGGAAAGGATACGGCCGTATGGTGTCGTCAAAAAGGTGTCAAACGTAGCCAACTGTTTGCCAGAGCTGTAGATACCGGTGAGGATGATGGCGGCCACGCTAAAGGCGGCTGTTGTGCCGAACCGCCCCCATGTGGCTTTGGCAAGGGGTAAAAATTGGGCTTTTTGCTGGCGAAGGATGGGTAAAAGGGCAATGGCCATGCTGATAAGACTGCCCAGCCAGACCCCGACACTGGTGAGGTGCAGCCAGTCTACCAGAATGGCGATATTGGCTTCCTGCCCGATGCCGGCGGCGTGGCTGTTGAGGGAGAGCAAGAGCAGAAGGGTTAATGAAATGAGGGTGGCAATGCTTAAGCCCAGGTTGGCTGTTTTTGTTTGGGGTTTTTGTCTGGCCAGAAAGATGAAGGCGGCCATGAGCGGCAGGAGCATTTGGCGCAGCAGCCACAGTGTGCCCCAGCGTGAGTTGGCGATGATTTGCCAGCTTGCTTCGATGAGGGTGACGGATTCTGGCAGGTTGCGCAGCAGGGTTGAGGCCTGGTAGAGCAGCAGGGCAAACCCAAGAACCCAGGCAGCGGCCGTTCCCCATTGTAAAGTAGTGAGTAGGCGATTTTCAGCGGAAACGGCCGTGTCCAGGTCATCTTGCTTTGCTGCCCGGCGTAGAATAAAGAAAATAACCACAAGCGCGCCGGTGAAGCTGGTTAAAAGCGTAAAATTAATCCAGCGCAGTACGGCTTCAAACCAGGGGGTGGGCACTTCAACGGTGCGATCGATTGTGCCTAATTCTGTGTTTGCACCAATGCCTATAATGACTAACCCATTGGTGATATGACCATCCACACTGGAATGTGCGCTCCAGTTGATGCTGTAAACGCCATCGGGCATGTTGGCTGGCATATAGAGTGTGACATGCTTGGCATCGGTCGGGTCTACCACAATTTTGGCAAATTCGAACACCTGACCGTTGATGTCTAGCAGGCGGAAAGAACTAAAATCGCCGGTGATGGGTTCGTTGAACCACATATTCATAACTTCTGGAGGGGAGTCTAGCACTGTTCCATCGGGCGGGTCTGTTTTTACCAAACCGGCATGGGCATAGGTGGTGGAGATGGAGCCAATGGTTAGAATGAATGTGGCGATGATGGCGATGATGAAGCGGTTTATGTGTTTCGGCATGGGTCTTTCCTTTTTTCGGCCGTGACCGGTTTTTATCCTTGTGATTTGCGCATAGCCATGATGGTGATAACGCCTGCCAGAAGCAGTGTGAGGACACCGCCAAAGATAAGCAGTGTTGTATTTGACGATTTTTCAGGTGTTAGTTCCGCAGTTGTAAAAGTGATCGTTTCTGCTTCCGGAATGGGAGCAAAGTTGGCGGCTTCTGCTGCGGCAGGTGTGCCCACAAAAAAGTTGTACTGCCCTTCGGTGGGGTCGCCGTCTAAAAGAACAACGCGCCATTTAACAAGATATGCGCCTTCCGGCAGCGGGGGCAGGGTGGCGATGAGGGTGGCGTGGTTGGGGTCTTTCAGGTCTACGCCGCCATCACCGTTATCTACTTGTTTGCCGCTGCTGTCGAACACCTGAATGGTGCTTTGCCCGGTATCCATTTCTTCGTTAAATACGGCTTTTAGGATGGGCGGGGAGGCTGGGATAATGTCGCCGTTGGCTGGATCGGAAGCCAACAGGATGATTTCGTGGGCAAATGCCGGGCTGACGATGGCAAGGGTGAGTATGAGGAGAACGGCCGTTATCAGTGAATGTTTATTTTTATGTGTCATGAGTTCTCCTTTTCAGCTGATTAGATTTGCTTTTTTTAGCTGCTGCAGTCGGCGGTAAGTGAGGGCAAAACCCGCCCAGCCGCCAAAGGCGAACAGCCCGGCGGCGGTGATGAGGATGCCTTTCCCGGCGAGCTGCCACACAGTAGGGGCAATGGTGAACTGGTATTGGCCGTTGAGCGTTTCGTTTGTTTCGGCAGAAACGGCCGTCCAGCGGACTGTGTAGCTGCCAGTGGGCAAATCGGGCTGTAGATTTACCACCATTGTTGAACGCTGCGGGTCTGAAACGTCGATACCGCAATTATGTTGGTCAACGCGGCCACCCTGGCTGTCGAATACCTGAATCTGGCTGCGGGTTGGTTCCAGCGGTTGGCTGAACTGCATGATAACGCGGCGGGGTGTGCCGCGAACGGTTTCGCCTTCTGCCGGGGTGGTTGTGGTGGGAAAGGTGTAGGCGTAGGAAACGTGGGCATGGGAAACGGCCGTTGCCATGAACAGCCCAAAAATGGCAATGATGATAAAAATGTGCCTGACCGGGAAACGGCCGTTTTGTCCCATACCTGCCAACATCTTAAAAACTATCCTCAAATCCCGTGATATTGGAATT
>CAZRIB010000001.1:10886-23770 GCA_964600035.1 uncultured Ardenticatenaceae bacterium
TCCCATACCTGCCAACATCTTAAAAACTATCCTCAAATCCCGTGATATTGGAATTGTCGGGTAGATTGATAACAAACCCAATTAAGATTCAACTTCGAAATGAGGCAAATAAATATCACCTACCTTCACCGTGATATATTCGCCCGGTTCAATCGCATTATCCACATTTCGCAGCAAGAAAAAGTACGTCAAACCAAAGAGCAGTTCATGCTCATGTGGAACCGTATTCAAGCCAATCTCTAGCTGCGTCTCATCATCAATCAGCTTGGGAATATTCTCCACATCGTCAAACATAAAAATAGCCTTGTCCGGATCCGTTACTTGATAACGAAAATCAATCAAGCCGCCGTCTGCAATCAAAGCCACGCGAGTGACACGAATACCCCATTCATTTTCAATTTGAGCAATCGCCAGGCGCTGCCGTTCTGCCATTTGTGCTTCTGCAATAGCCTGCTGGCGCAAATTCCACAACTTCATCCCGGCAAAACCTGCCAAAAAGATTAAAATGACTATCGAAGCCATCCAAATATATTTACGCTTTTTATCTTGCGAATAGGTGACTTCTTCAAACTCATTCATTGTTCAAGCTCCATTTTGTTTAATTAATCTAAGTGTTGAAGCCCAGAAAAAGGGGAAGAAACAGGGCCGCCCTCTTGCCGGCCCTGTTTCTTTACCCCACTACAAAATTACTTCTGGAAGATAACAGGCATGTAAATGGTGAATGTCGTGGGACTGACGACAAACTCGTCGTAGTACTGTGTACCAGAAGCGCCTACGGCCAGACCATTGGAAGGCCCTAAGATAACCTCTGTTACACTGGCATTCGCCATACCGCCATCTTGCTTACCAACTTCCATGCCATCAATCAAAACCGTTAGCGCGCCAGCGTCTGCATCCCACCGCAAGGTGATCTTTTGGGCTCCACCCGAGAGATGTCCACTTGGGCCAACAACGGGCAGACCGCCTTGCATGACAAAGCCTTGAACTTCTGGGTCGCCATTAGAATTGATTTCGTAGTACAAACCAAAGACTGGCTGCCCATTGGTGTCATTGGCAACAAAGATTTGCTGCTCAGTGCCTGCCGGGTTACTGCCGTTTGGATTGAACTTGAAGTTGATGTCGTAAGAACCTTGTTCCATTGGTGCAACTATGGAACCGCGGACGTAAGCTGGTGCCAGACCGAACAGATTGGCTTGCAAGCCCAGGTCTCCGGCCAAAGCGGCTTCCGGTGTGATGGCAACATCACCCATAACCTCGTTCCACATGACAAAGTTGGCTGTTTCAAAGTTATCGGTGAACAGGATGCCAACATTATTGCCGGTCACCTGAACAGTTACCGAACCGACATCGCCCCAATTCAAGGCCGCATCCTGGGCACGAACGTAGATAACGTATGTGCCATCAGGCCACAGCCCAACCGGAATATTGACGGTGAGTGCTTCTGTGTTGGTGTCAAAGACGCCGTCAGCCGGATTCATTAGTCTGCCAAAGCCTGCACCTGGATCATTGTTGACAAAGTATTCGGCAGTTCTGATGGCCGAGCCGGGGTCTGCACCGTTAGCCGGGTCGGTGGCATCTGCGGTGACTGTGATGCCGACATGGCCGTTTGTATTGGTGAGATTCGCCGCTACATTTGCCACTGCCGGGCCTGTCTGGTCAATGTGCAATGTCATCGACGAAACTGGACCCCAGTTACCGGCTGCATCCTGTGCATGGAAGTAAATCACATTCGGGCCATCGGCCATTTGCCGTACTGTTGCCAGCGGGATATTGGTATAAGCCGCTTCTGACGTTTCATCGTACAGGCCATCTTTGGCAATGAGCGGGAAGCCCGTGCCATCTGCGCCAACTGTTCCCAGGAAGCCCTCTGCGCGGGCGATGCGGGAGGCATCTGTGGTGTCGATTTCCAGACGGACACCATTGGCAGAAGAGTTCACACTTTGGGTTCCGTTATTGGGATTTGGCCACAGGTAAGTGCCGGTGGAAGCCGGACCTGTCTTGTCCACATCCAAAACGATGGTTGCTGGCTGACCCCAGTTACCCAGTTCATCCAATGCCATCACATAGATGGTGTGCGGGCCTTCGCTTAAAGCTGCGATGGTTGCCGCCGGAATGGATGCCGAGATGCTGGCGACTGGTGACGGTGTCAAGGTCATGTCTGTGCCAGTGCCGGGTGCGCCCAGTGTGTCGATGAAGTATTGGGCTTGAACCACGTTGAGCGAACCGACGATGCGGTCATCGGCCGTTCCCAGCAGGGTGACGGGCTGTGTGCCATTTGCCGGTGAGCTGTACAGTGACAGGCCGGAGATGACAGGCCCTTCCGTGACCAGGTCCAGGATGACGGAGTTGACGGGGCCAGGTGTTCCGGCGCTGTCGAACCCGCGAATGTAGACAGTCACATCGCCAGCCGGAAGCAGGCTGAAGGCTGCGGCAGGAATGGTTGTTGTGATGGTTTCTGTGGTTGTGCCGCTTGTTAAACCGGTTCCTTCGGGTGTGGTGTCAAGGTCGTTTAGGTAATACTCCCACGATGTAAGGTTCAAACCGCTGGTTGTTGTGGAATCCAGCGTGAACACCAAGTCAACGTCGGTTGTGCCAGTCGTAACGGTGGGGGAGACGGCCGCTGTTGTGACCAATGGCCCTGCCGCTGCGGGCGGTGCTCCTGCGTTGATTTCGATGAAGCTGATCATGCCGCCCATGGCTACTTTGCCATCTGCACCGAGCGCACCAGCATTATGAAGCTGCTGGAAGCTGGTGTTGAAGATGGGGTATTGCTGTAAGTCCATTACCGGGTTTGGTATGGTGACGATGGTGTCCATGGTGGAACCGGCCGGCATGGTTTCGGCGACTACGTCGAACGCATAGGGGTACATTGCCCCGTCGGTGGAGAGAACGGTTTGGTGCAGTCCCAAAATGGAGACTGAACGTTGTTCTACACCGCCGTTGAGGTAGCGCATGAGCAGTGTTTCGCCGGGGGTGGCAATGATTTTCTCTGTTTGGCTGTAGGCACGGCCGTTAATGAACCAGTAGCTTGGTTGGAACTGTGTCAACTGGAAGGTATTTGGCGATGCGTTGAAAGCCGGGTCAATTTCATGGTAGACCAACAACACTTCCTGGTTAAAGGCCGAGGTCGGGTCATTGTAAGCCTGCCCCAATGGATTGGTGGCGGGGCGAACAATAAGCGCACCAAAGAGACCCATCATCACCTGCCGCGCACCATTTTGGGTCAGCCCGGCTTCATATTTATATGTGCCGGGGGCGGAGGCGGTGAAGGTATAGGTTGCTGTTTGTCCCAGGGCTACGCCGGTCAGGTCAGGAACCATGAAGTTGCTGCCGAAGCTGAGGGAGACCATTTCGCCGCTGATTTCGTTGGTGAAGTTGACGACGACGGTTTCGCCTTCATTGGCAACCAGGGTCGGGCCTGGAACTGAGGCTGTGCCTGAGATGTTGTCGGTGAAGCCCCAGATGGGCACTGTGCTGCCGTCTGGCAGGGTCATGGTGCCTTCTTTGGCCCACAGGTCGCAAATGCGGTCTGTGCCGACCAGGTTACAGGTAGCTGTTGGTACGGGTGCCATGGCTGGTGCAGACATGGGGGCGTTTGTGGAAACGGCCGTTGGCGCAGCTGTGACCAACATATTACCGACGACCACGATACCAGCCAGCGCCAGAACGACTGCCAACAGCATGGTGATGCGTAGAAAGGATCGATTCTCGTGTTTCATCATTAAGACTCCTTTGCAATGTCTGCACACGCCTAAGGGCAATTGTTTGGCAGCGGCGGGTCAATGCGGGTAAAGGTAACTTGCCCGACAAGTACCACGCCCCAACCGGTAATCTGTTGCAGCGCATGGTTGTGTGCGATGTGATAAAACTCGCCGCACTGATTAAATGAAGCTGTGCCAACGGGAAGCTGGTCGCTGTTGCCCAGGAATGGGCTGCCGTAGAACAAACCAAAGCTCAGGTTTTGATTGCCTGGGATGTCTACTGGTAGTGGTTTGGTGGGGTCGTTGGGATCCCACCCTTCTACGTCTGTCCAGCTAAAGATGGCATCGGTTGTTTGACTGGGGCCAATGGGCAGTGAGAACCGCTCGTAGGCGATGTCTTCACCCAATGGGCCTTTGAGTAAACGGCCGTCGCGGGCGATAACCCGTGAGTTAAAGGCATGTGGGTGGAAGGGGTAATCCTTTAGCCCAAAGCCAAGGTAACGGGCCAGCGCCGGGTCTGGGTTGTAGGCCGGGTTTGGCGTTGTGCCGTCAGCCAGGAATGGGTTAGGGTCATTTGGGCTGATGTGGGCCAATGCCCCGTATGGCTGGTTTGGCAGCCAGGATGCGTTGTTGGGCGCGATGGTGTCTGGGAAGGTACGGCCGTTAATCAAGAAGTAACGGGCTTTGTAATCCTTCATGTCAAACGGGTCGCCACGCTCAACGGCCGTATGCAAAATCGGGTCAATCTCAGACAGCATCAGGATGTATTCCGTGTTTGGATTGAAGATGGTGTCTGCGTTGTTGTAGGCATAATTTGGTCCCATTGTCGGGCGTACAATCAATGCCCCAAACAGCCCCATTTGCACCTGAATGCCGGGATTTGTACCGCTTTCGTAAGCGTATGTGCCCGGTTCGTCGGCTACAAATGTGTAGGTGACAGAGCCGCCGGGAACGGCCGTTTGCACCAGGGACGTAATTTGCCCATTGGCATCATATTGCGGCATCACCGGCTCGCCATTGGCCATCACATTATTTTGGCCGGGGAACATGATAGAAGTGGCATCTGGCAGCTCATTGTGTAACACAACAGTCACCAAATCCCCTTGATTGACACACAGAATAGGGCCAGGATGTTGAAAATCATCTTTGCCGTCTGCGTAGCTCCACATATACACCACATTGCCATCAGTTAAGCTGATGTAGCCTTCTTTAGCTGTGAGTGTGAAAGTAGCAGTTGCACTTTCTGTGCAGATCATGCCTGTGCTGGGGCGGGTGCCAACAGTGTCGGCTGATACCCGTAAGGCCCCATATCCGGCCACTACCAACATCACCAAAGCCAATCCGAGGGCAATAGGGCGATGAATCTTTTTGAATCGTTTCCAGAATTTCATTTGTTTGCTCCTTACAGATCGTTAGGCTTCGTTTGTGCTGGCAACGTGCCTGCCGGATAAACACGAATTTCTGTCATTTGGCCGCCATACCCAGGCGCACCACCGTTGGTTAGTACACTGAGATGGCGGTTGTAGAACAAGAAAGTTTTGTATTCTTCGTTCGGGCCGAATGTCAGATTTTCCGGGGCGGTGAAGATGGCATCGTAAGATTCACCCGCACCTGTTTGAATGGAGTTTGTATGGTAGCTAAAATCTGTGCCATCACGGCCACGCAGGTGGGTTGCGTCTTTGCCAACCACATGGAAATTCATGCCTTGCAGGGTCATGGTGTGTTTGCCAAAGGTCAGGTTAATCAGCCGCACCAGAACCCGGTCGCCTTCATTGCATTTAATGAGGGAACCTAATGGCTGGTAGGCCAGTTCTGGCCGCAGTTGGCCGGTAACCGGGTCTTGTGGGGGCAGTAGTTCGCCGGTAACGGGGTCTCTGTCGCCGCCGTTGGCAAATGTTGTGTCTGGATAGACACGGCCGTTAATCAAGTAATAATCCGGGTTAAACTCCGTCCAGTCCGGCAGCTGCACATGGGAATCCGACCAGTGTGCTTCTGACCAGACATCCGTCAAAGTCATCACATATTCCCGGTCATACCCTGTAGAGCCGTCGCCGTCGTTATAGGCAAACTTGGTGTACGTTTTGCCATTGTAGGTATAGGCTGAACCGTTCTGGGCAGGCCGGACAAACACAGACCCTGTCATACCCATGTGGACATGCTCAGTTTCCTCAAAGTGGCAGTGGTACATATAAGTACCGGGGTGGCGCGGTTGGTAAAACAGCGTCAAACTGCGGCTAATCGGAACCGAAACCGAAGAATGCGGCTCACCGTCGAAGATAGGCCAGGCATTGCGGAACCCGTGCCAGTGGACAGTGTGGTCATCAACCAGGTCTGGGCGCATGGCCAGGCCAAGGTTGGTCAGCTTTAGCCGGTATTCCTGGTTTTCATCCACCCAAAACATCGGCGCGGTTGCCTGACAGCGCATCTTTTGGGCAAAAACTTGCTCATCTGTTAACCCTGTTACATCCCGGAACCCAAACATATAGGTGTTGAAGGGTGCCGGTGCGTAATCATCCGGGGTGTAAAAAGCGTTTGGCGTGCCTGGAATAGGAACCTGGCCGGGCAAGTAAATCCAGCCATCTGTACCAGCCAAATGAAGGTCTGGCGGGGTTGGGTTTACCTGTGAAAAACCGGCTGCCTGTACAATTTCACCGGACTGTCCTAATGTGCGAGGCAGAAAGCGAGATGCCGCGGCACCTGCCAGTAGACCGCCCCCAACTTTTAGGAAGTGTCGTCTTGATATTCTTTGCGAATTTAACCGTTTGCTCATGAAAGTAACCTCCTTGGGAGAGGGGCAGGGGAACGGTTTTCCCCTGCCCTTTACCTGTCTACGTTTTCTGCCTGTTAGTCCTGACCAACAAATGGCAGGTATTGTTGATGGAAGCCCATGTATTGGGCAGAACCGGGAATGGCCAACACCATGGAAAGATCACCTGTTTCATCTGCGCCTACTTCATAGCCGTTGTTGGATGGCCGGATGTCGCCGTCGATGTCGGTGACGGGGGCAAAGGTGATTGGCAGGCCAACCGGGTCTACCAGACCTGTACCCATGTTCACGGCGGGTGATGTGTCCATGATGTGGTAGTCACCCATCATCGTTGGCGGCAGGTCTACGGCTACCATGAGGACACCCACAAAGTTGGGGTTTGTCCGCCAGGGCAGCACGGAGATGGTTGTGTCGTAGGTTTGGATGATTTGTGGGTCGGCAGAGCCTGTGCCATCATCTATCAGATTTGTGCCGTTCGGGTCTGGTACGGTTCCACGAGCTGTCTGCATCAGGGTGTAGGTTGGTGACAGCAGGTAGGTCAGGTCGCTGACACCCATGTCCCAATAGAAGATGGGGCTGGTGTCGCCTTCTAACCCGATGCCGCTGACGGTGTTGCCGTCCCATGTGCCTGCCCGGTTGTCCCAGAAGATGTTGTTGAACAGGACTGGGTCGCTGTATTCGGGCATCCAACGGGGCAGTGTGGCCTGGAGCAGTGCGCTGTTGCGTGATGTGGAGAGACCTGCGGGTGCTGGCTGACCATTGCTGGTAACGGCCGTTGCCGTTGTCAGGTTCTTGGCCACCGTGTTGTTGTAGAAGAACACACGCGGCGCATCATTCAGGGAAACACCACCACCTTCATGAGTAGACACATTGTTCAGGAACATGTTGTTGTAAACCCGGTAGTTGTAGTTACCGGCCATCAAGAACCGCAGCCCACCGCCGTCGTCATTGGAGAGGTTAGCCTGGATGATATTGTTGTAAATATCGACCGGGCCTGCCCCTGGTGACAGGGTTGTGGCGGAGTTACGTGGCAGCTCACCGGCAATCATGATGCCGCCGCCTTCATCCATGGAGTGGTTGAAGTAAACGCGGTTGTTGTGGATGCTGCCCTGCGGGCTGTAGCCGTAGTGGCTGATAGCCCCACCGTATTCGGCTGAGTAGTTGCCACACAAGTCGTTGTAGGCAATCTCATACCGTTCTGTGCCGTCGAAGATGCCGATTGCGCCTGCCAGGTTCGTGCCACCGTTGGCGAGAATCTGGTTGTGCATGACTTTGATGTTGTCATTTTGGGCGTCTTTGTTCGGGTCTCCTGGAGCCAGGTTGGGTGTGCCGAACCGGATAGCGCCGTATGCACCACCATTGTTCTGGATGATGTTGTTGGTGATGCGCAGGTAGTTGGCATGACCGTTGACGTAGATGCCGCCACCCTGGATGATGATTTGGGCTTGTTGACCGTTGTTCCCGCCACCAATCTGGTTGATGTTGTTGGGGAAGTCTTGTTGGTCGCCACCTTCAATGGTGAAGCCGTCGATGGATGGGTAGAAGCGATGGTCGATGAACGGCCGTTCCTGTGTGGCGTAAACCGTAATCACAGCGCCTTCATAAATTGTCTGGTTGCCCAGAATATTCAGGCTGTTGGCCAACTGCCGCCAATTTCTGGCATTACCCGTGTCACCGGCAAAGGCCAGCCCGTTTACAATGGTGCCCAGCACATATTGCGTTGTGCCATCCGGATTTTCATAAATGCCACCGGGGCCAACACCCTGCAGTTTCACAGGGGAGTGCATAATCAGGTTTTCGTAGTAAACACCCTTCGGGTTCCACAATTCCTGTGTATTCGGGTCTAACGGGTTGCTCTTGTTGTAAACAACTACCAAAGCCTGTGGTGTGTTCACCGCATCATTCAACGCATCCTGAATGGTGAAGTTGACACCTGTAGCCGGGTTCACAACCCACGGGTCGTATGCTTTGCCTGGGCCAACCTCGAACAGGGTGGGGTTATACCCGCGTCCCAGTACGTGGATGGTGAGGGCATTGACCATGTGCTCGCCGTTGTCGGCTACGATGTTGAGCTGGTAAGCATTTGACCGGGTGCGGTAAGGCACAACGGCCGTAATCTGCCTGTCACTCCAGCTCGTTACTTGCAGTGGTATTTCAGTCGTGTTCAACATTAAGGAAACTGTGCCAGTGCCTTGGGTTGCGCCAAAGCCTGTCCCCATAATGTTAATCGTCCGCTGCGCATCTGTGCCTAATGTGTAGACATAGGGCGTATCCACTGCATACAACTGCGGTGTGGCTGCATCCAGCCTGCACAGCGCCACATGGTTGAACTGTGAACCGGGTGATTGGATAGAAGTTGCTACCTGGAATGGAGCCAGGTCAGCAATGACACTGACACCCGGAATCACCTCGAAGTTTGCTGAGATAGTCCGGTACTGCGGATTGTAGTTGGCGTTCAGGCGGCCAGGCTGCCCCGGATCATTACCGACAAGACGGAACATATTGGCAAACATACCTGTTGGCGATGGCGCATTCATGGTCAACGAGGATGGCATCAACGCCGAGAACATGCCGTTCGGGTCAGATTCAATCGTTGTGACCAGACGGTTGGTGAAGTCATAAACGCCAATCGGTACATTGGGGATGCCCGCCTTTTCACCAAATGTCCATTCTGCCGGGTTGGTGGAGAGAGTCAGGTCGTCCAGAATGAGACCCCACCAGCGGCCAGGAATGGGCACTTCTGTGAAGAAGGTGAAGGATGGGGCAACAGCACGGCCTGAAATGACCTGAACCAGTTTCATGTCACACAGGTGGCGCGGTGTGCCTTCATATGGGCTGCCGCCATCTGCCGCAAAATCTGGATTGACAACGGGTGTGGATGCCGGGATGGTGACACCGGGAATGGATGTACTGTCTGCCGGGTAGCCATCTGTGCCGACACCCGCCACATCAACGGTGTGCAATGACCCTGCGCATATGGGTGTGTCCGGTGGATTGGAGCGATCCGGCACTTCGGAGCCGTTTATCACTTCCAGAGGCTGCGGTTGTGGAATGTATTGGTTGCCGGTGAAGATGTTGATGTCTTCTTCGCGGGCTACCTGATACAGTGGTTTGTTCAGGATAGGATCATTGGGAACGACAACTTCTACCAGGTAGTCGCCTGGTGGCAGTGGTGTCCACTGATCTTCTGGCAGTAAGTTACCTGCGGCATCGTACATGATGTCACCGAAGCCGTAGTTACCATCTACTGTAGAGAAGCCGTTTTCAACCAATGTGCCCATGGAGAGGGTTTCCAGACAGCCAACGCCCAGGTCGCCATTTGGCAGGATGGGGTTGTTTTGGTTGTCTGTGCGGTTGCCGTCTACGTCGTAGCTGTAGCAGCCTTTTGGCAGCTGCCACCGTTCGGTGGTGGTGGTGGCCAGGAGCTGTCCTTTCAAGAATGAGCCGTCGGCATCCAGCAGGTAGGCGCCGGGGTTAGCCGGGTCTGGTACTGGTGCATAGAGGTTCATTTGCAGGTCGGGAATGCCGACACCCCAGGGTTCTGGTGCTTCTTTGTGAGCTTCGTACCAGGTGCGGGTTGTGTCGTAGAAGACGGTACCGGCGATGCCGCCGTTTTCGCCTTCGGCATACGGCCGTACCCCAATGTCAATCATGACAGACTGGCCGATGATTGGCATGACACCGATGTCCACGCCGTCCCCCAGAATGGTGACGCCTGGCAGGCCGGGCTGTGTATCCAGTGGGTGGGTGGATTGGTCGGTCATGTTAAATGATTGGTATGTGTAACCGGTTGTTACGTAGTTGGGGCTGAAGAATTCCAGTACCAGCCAGTTGTTGTATGGATAGGTGTTTTCAAACATGAAGCAGTTGCCTGCATCACTGTTTGCGGCCGTACAGGATTCCGGATCTGTGGCTACGGCAATCGCACCGCGATCCAATTCTGAATTTTCACGACGACGGAAGATGAGCGGGAAATCTTTGATGCCCGGTTCACCCTGGTCGCGGAAACCGTTGCCATTGGCGTCGTCAAAAACTGTGCCCCATACTTTGGTGAACCAGCCTGTGACGAACATGACGCCCATATCGACTGTTTCGCCGGTGCCGTTTGCGCCTGGACCAACGGTGATTTGGGTCAAGTCCAGCAGGTTCATCTGCGGGCCGTCCCAGTAGGTGAGCAGGTAGTCGCCGGGTGGGACGTTGGGGATTTCAAAGTTGCCGTTGGCGTCGCCTTGACCAATCCAAACGGCCGTATCACCACCTTGCAGATCGCTTAAAGCAATCCAAGGATTGGCAATTGGTTCCCGAATCTTGGAACCAGCCAAGCCACCCCACAAGTGGCCTTGATAATCCAAACCGCCTGTGAATGGAATATATACTTCTGCTGCGGCCACAGTACCTTTCACGATACCGGTGTAGGTTGTGTCTGTGAGTAAATTAGTTGGGCGAACAAAACCGAACACAACAAAGGGGAAGGGTTCGCCAGCAATGACAAACTCGGAGTCGTAGCCATCCCAACCTTCAATTGTCCATGTGTCCCATGGTTTGTTGCCTTCCAAGGTGGTGGTTTGTGTCCATTGTGTGCCATCAGGTGGGACAACCCATGTTTCATAGCGATTTGTGGACACATTGGGAATAACAATATCGCCCTGGGCATTGCTAAGACATTTGCCGCCTGTGCCGGGAATTGGCACTGGTGAACCGTCAACCCAGTTGTAGCCGTAAGGGCCTGTGCCGGGTTCGTATTCGGTGCAGAGCGGGTTACCAAATACATCTGTGGTCACTTCACCCAACCAATCACCAATGTGGCCTTCAAAGCCGGCCATTCCTTGCTCTACAGGGGTGTCTGTGGTGATGGCTTCTGCCGGGATGTCGGCTGCACTGTTGGGGAGGGCATTGTCTTCAAACACTTTGACGCGAATGGTTGAGGTTGGCAGCGGGAAAGGCTGTAATTGCACAGAAATGGAAGCAACCCCAGGATTGTTGGGGTCTTCTTCCATCGGCAGTTCAAACCATTGGCCGTCAATTTTGAAATCGTTGGAAATAACAGAAATTAAATATTTACCATCTGGCAGCGTGAGTGTGGCACCTGCGTTATTGAGTTCTGTTTGGTCTCCTTGGGTGACGATGGGGCTGGAGCTGGGTAGTGATGCAATGCTTACCCAGGGACAACTTTCTGGATAAGTGGGGTTGACACTGCCGTCGTTCAGAAATGGCGAGCATTCTGGATAGCGATATGCTTCGTCTGTTAGCCCTGAATCGTCTACGTTGATAATAAATTTGTATTCTGTGATGGGATCGCCTTTGAGAATCCCTGGGGGATTTGGATCTCCCAATTCGGCGCCCCAAAATGGTTCATCGCGGGCACTGGTTACAGTGAGGGCGATGGTATTGGTAGTGGCCGCGGGTGCGGCTGGCGCCTCTGGTTGTGCGTTGACAACAAGTCTTTGGGCCGCCTCAATGCCCGACCTGTCTACCATCGCGGAGGATGGTAGTAACGTCGCAACCAATATGATGGACAAGGCGATGAATATGAGTACTAGGGGTTTACGATATGTCATATGTGCCTCCAAGTTGTCCTTTTTCTCCCTTTCTGGTTTGTGTTATGGCGTTGGCTGTGATGGTTGCCGCCTAACAGGTACCGTAAGGAGACCTATTGCGTACTGTTAAGTATTTTAGAGTGTGAACAGGGCGTAAAAGTTTGATTAACTTGGGATTTGTTGTTGTTTGTTGAGGTGTGGGGCGTTAGAGGATGGGAGGAGGGACGGGCAAGGGTTAATTTTGTGGGCGAAGTTGTGCCGGCCGGTGTGCCTGGGCTGAACGAATGAGTTGGGTGGGTTCGGCGGGTTTGATGATGAAGTCTTGGGCGCCGTTTTGGAAGGCTTTTTGTTGTAGTTCGTGGGAAACGTAGGCGGTGAGGATGATTACGGCCGTTTGCGGGTGGTAGGCGCGCATGAATGACAACAGCTTTAAGCCGTTTTCACCGGCCAGGTTAATATCCAGAAAAACGAGGTCGATGGATTGGTTGTTGAGGACGGTAATGGCTTCTTGTTGGTTTGCGGCCGTAAATACCTGAAAATCCGCATACAACAATATCCCCGCCAGGGAAATGCGCGCATTGACATCATCATCAACGATTAAAATGGTTGTTTTTTGCTTGCTGTTGTCTTCCATTTTTATGCCAAAGAATTGATATACATTAAGCTATGGAAGATATTTTAGAAGAAAAGTGCAAGCGATTTGTATGGATTAATTGGGACTCATTGGGATTGTGTCAATCTTTGAGAGGATAGCAGATCAGCTTGTCAGCTTGTCAGCTTGTCAGCTTGTCAGCTTGTCAGCTGAGAGGCTGAATTGCTGAACCGCTGAGACGCTGAAACGCTTATGAAGTTATCAGCCGATAGCCAACACCGCGCACG
>CAZRIB010000001.1:23870-31108 GCA_964600035.1 uncultured Ardenticatenaceae bacterium
GCTGAGACGCTGAAACGCTTATGAAGTTATCAGCCGATAGCCAACACCGCGCACGGTAATAATATATCGGGGTGATTTGGAGTCATCTTCAATAGCTTTGCGTAATTCGTGAATCCGCCAGCGAGCAATTTCTTTGGCTTCAATTGTGGAGGAGGGTTCATATCCCTGAGATTCTGAAACCAGCGTTTTGTAGGAAATGGCTTCAGGGGAGTGTCGTAATAATGTGACAAGGTAATCGAAGCCAGTTGGGGTGAGGTTTACCATTTTGCCTTCAACGGTTGCCGTACGGGCCAGCAAATCGACAAGAATGCTGCCCCTTTGCAGGTAGCGGGCGGGGTCGCGGGGAGGAGTTTGAGTTGGATTTTCCTCGCTCGACGCATTTATGCCATCCAGGTTGTTTAACTCTGCCAGTAAGTTTTGCATTTCTCGCATGATTTTCCGGCGCCGTTTGGGCTGGGCGGCATTTTTGAGAATGTGGCGGACACGCGCCAATATGTCTTCTGGATCGATGGGTTTGAGCAAATAATCTGTTGCCCCTTTGCGTACCGCTTCGATGGCAGAATCCAGGCTGGCATGGGCTGTTAGCAAAACGATTGGCATTTCGGTGTAATTTTCACGAATTTCTTCCAGCAAGGTGAGGCCGTCTTTGTCTGGCATGCGGATGTCGCAAAATACCAGGTCGAATGCACCAGCTTGAAGCAGCTTGTGGGCTTCGTCGGCATGACCGGCGGTGGTGACGGTGTAGCCTGCTTTTTGCAGGATGATGGCCAGGGTTTTGCGTAAATTGGGTTCGTCATCAATGATTAATATAGTTTGTGACATGGCTTTACTCGCTGACTGGTTGTTGTATTACGGCCGTTTCCCTTGGCAGCCAAATTGTAAAAATGGCACCTTTCCCAGGAGGGCTTTCTATTGTAATATGCCCACCATGCTTTTGCACAATATCATAGCAAATGGCCAACCCCAACCCCGTGCCCGTCTCCTTCGTTGTAAAAAACGGCTCAAACAACTTGTTTTGATTCTCTGGTGAAATACCAGGGCCTGTATCTTCAATTTGGATACCAATAAAATGCTCATCCTCATCAGCCAGGGTTTCAATAAACAATTGACCACCATCAGGCTGCATCGCTTCAATAGCATTCAAACAGATATTAATAAACACCTGCTTAATCTGGTTTGCATTCGCCAACACCACCAAATCCGGCGGAATAGGCGAAACATGACAGGTCACCATATTATTTTGTAAATGCTGCCGCAAAATAACAATGACTTCATCAATCAAATTCGTCACAGCCAGCGGTTTTGTCGGCGTCTTGTCATCCGGGCGATAAACATCTCTAAGCTGAAGCACTAAATTGGTCAGCCGTTTTGTTTCAGACAAAGCCATCTCAAGATAAGAAACAAGCTCTTCATCCTCTTCCATGACCTGCTGCGATAAAAACAGGCAGTTTTTAATCGTTTGCAAAGGGTTATTCAACTCATGGGCAACAGACGCAACCATACGCCCCATTGCCGACAATTTTTGCGCTTGAACAAGCTGCGCACGTGTTGATTTTTCTTTGCTTAACGACTCCTTCAGCTCCGCATATAAATTGGCATTTTGAATGGCCAGCGAGGCATGAGCGGCCAGGGCTTCCAGCCGCCGAATTGTTTCCATATTAAATGCCCCTGGCTTTTCACTGTGAACGATTAAGAAACCAAAAATCTCTTTACCCACACCCAAAGGCGCGGCAGCAATTGAACGAGATTTGGCACTTTCCAATTTATTTGACCAGAAAGGATCGTGATTCGTTTCAGGAATCAAGACAGGTTTTCCTGTTTCCAGAATCAATTTGAATGGCGGGGTGGTGTCGTTTTTTTGATCTGTTAGCAGCTTGTTTAATGTCGTAGAGAGGAATGAATTCGGGTTGGTTTCTTTGTGTGACCGTATCAAGGCTGGTTTGCCCCCGCGCATGAGATAAATGGCGGCATCGTCGCAGTTCAGGATGTGTTCGGCCTGTTGGAGGATGGTTTCCAGGACATCATTGAGCTGCAAACTGAGATTGAGCGCTTTGGCGGCTTTGGCCAGCGCATCGGATAATTTTCTTTGGTTAAGTTCTGCTCGATACAGGTTGGCTGTGGAAATGGTTACGGCCGCAGAGTCTGCCAGACGCGTCAAGAGGCGTTCATCATCTTTGGTGAAAGCATTGGGTTTGGTGTTGTGGACGCTAATGGTTCCCAACTGCTGCCAGCCGCTTTGCAGCGGGGCTACCATGAGCGAGGCAAAATTGGGCGAAGTGGGGTGGGGTATGAAATGTTCATTTTCTTGCACATTGGGCACATTGATGAGCCGGCCACTTTGCAGCGCATGGCCGGCAATCCCCTCGTTGGCATGCATAAACAACATCGGCGTGTCAATGTCATCTTGTCCGCTCCAGATGGCGGGATGCAGTAAATTGTCTTCGTGGTCAAGCAGGTGGATAACAACCCGTTCGACAGATTGAATAAGGACGGGCGTGGAGTCTGCAATCAGCTGCAAAATGCTGTCCAGGTCCAGGGTTTCGTTTAGTGATTGGTTAATGGCGGCCAATGTAGCGGCTTCTCTCAGGCGGCGCTGAATTTCGCTGTGCTGTTGGGCATGGCTAATGGCGATGGCAGCCCAGTTTGTGGCTGCTTGCATGAGCTGGAGATCTTCGTTGGCAAAGAAGTTGGGTGAGGAGTGGGTTGCCTCTGTTAGACCAATGACCTGGTTTTCTACGATGATGGGGGCGGCGATGATGCTTGCAGGCTGGTGATGGTCTGCTTTTGAAGGGTCTATGGTGATGAGCTGCGGTTGTCTGGTTTTCAGGATGGTTTGGTAGAGATCAAGGTCGGGAGCAGGCTGGAAGTCGGTGTGTTCGGGTGTGTTTTCTTCGCCTGTGGCAACCTGGATGAGACGGCCGTTTTCCTTGAGCAGTATCGTAAAGGTTTCGGCCTCCAGCAGCGGCTTGATTTGCTCGCTAACCTGACGAAAGATTGTGTTCGGGTCCAGGCTGGAAACAACGTTTTGGCCGAGCTGGTTGAGGATTTGCAGTTCGTGGTTGTGCCGCTCCAGCCGCATTTTGGCTTGTTTACGGGTGGTAATGTCACGGGCAACGGCCGTTAACCCCACCGGCCTGTCCTCACTGTCATACAACACAGATGCGCTTATTTCCGCCGGGAAGGTTGTGCCATCTGCCCGCACAAATTGGTATTCAGACGTGACGGCCGTTGATTGTCCCCGCGTACTCATCAGAAACGCTTTTTCCGCCTCACTTCTATCTTCAGGAAGGATGAAATCCAGCGCGTTTTTACCAATTAGCGCACTTTTATTCGGCAGCCCCAAAATGCGCGCCGCCTGATCATTAGAAAACAAAATATGGCTGTCCAGGTCTGTTAGCACAATGGCATCTGGGGACGTTTCAATAAGGCTGCGATACCGTTCTTCACTGTTTCGCAGCGCGGCCTCTGCCTCTTTGCGTTGGGTAATGTCTTGTTTAATAGCCACATAATGCGTGACATTTGTGCCATCTGCCCGGACGGGTGCAATGGATTGCAATTCTGTATACAGTGTGCCATCTTTTTTGCGGTTGATAAGCTCCCCTTCCCACACCTTGCCTTGTTTAATGGTTCGCCACATTTGCTTAAAAAAGGTTTTGTCATGCACACCAGACCGGAGAATGTTGGCATTGGCGCCCACGGCCTCATCAATGGTGTATTGGGTGATGTTGGTAAAGGCAGGATTCACCCATTCAATTGTGCCATGTGTGTCGGTGATCATGATGCCGTTGGCAACAGCTTCTAGTGCGGCTGTTTGCAAGCGCAGGCGTTGTTCGGCGTAATGCTGGCTGGTGATGTCGCGGCAAACAACGACCCTGGAAGTTACGTTTTCATGCCGATCCAGAATGTTTGTGACTGTGACATCAACTATCAGAATACGGCCGTTCTGCGAAATCATCTCTTGCTGGCCATGATACATTCCCTGCGCGGCCATCGATGACGAAACATCCTCCCAAAAAGCAGAATAAGCAGTTGGGTCTATAAACAAGTGCTCCAGCGTGCCCCCCAAAAAAGCAGTAGAAGGTGTTCTAAAGATGTCGCCTGTTGTTCGGTTGCAAATGGAAACCGTTCCCGACGGCATTTCCAGAACAAAGACACCATCAGCCAGGCTGGAAAACGTATTTTGCAGCAGTCTGTTGGACTGTCTAAGTGCCTTTTCTACATTGGCGTGCTTATGAATGTAAGTAAGAAGTGGGCGAAAGGATTGGTAATAAAGAACGGGAAAGACGATGAGGGTTAGTGCCGAGGCATCGAGAACTGCTTCCAGAACAGATTCATGCACATGGGCGGGCTGGTTAAAAACAAATTCAATGACAAACATAATTGCCAGCTCTGCCAAAAAAACAGTAGCTGTGATGATGAGCAGCAGACGGTAGGGAGATTGGGGCGTGCCAACGTCTGTTTCCGGTTCTAAATAGCGGCTCAATTGTTTGTCATCGGCCAGTATATTTGTGTGGAGACGGCCGTTTTCGACGGCCGTCTCCTGATGGTCTCTTCTAAGCTTTATACCCATACGCGCTTTTCCCGCTTCTGCTAATTATTGCCTGGTACTCTGGTACGCATAAAGTATACCATCTCGTCCAATTAAAAAGAGATGATCATACCCAATGGCTGGCGTAAACAATGATCTGGGCTGTGGTTCTGTTTGCCAAACCACTTCGCCCGTCGATTTTTGCAGGCAGTATAGGCGATTATCATTACTTTGAAAATAAAGGTAATCGCCAACGGCCACCAGCGGCGACCGGGGGGCGTTAAATATCCCCGTTAACGGCCGTTTCCAAACCACCTCGCCGCTTTCCCCGTCTACCGCATGTACAAAGGCATTGTCACTGCCAAAAAAGAGCGTGCCGTCGGCATACACAAAGCCCGGCGACCAATTTTCTGTTGGATACCGCCACACCTCTTCGCCGTTTTCCAGCCGCAAACCAAACACCATGTCCGTGTATGCCGCAAAATAAAGATGCTGGTCATCGACAGCCAATGTTTTCATAAAGCCATCTGTCCGGTCTATCTGCCAGCGTAAACGGCCGTCATCCGCCGCAAACGCATGAATCCGTAAATGCCCTCCTTCATTGACATCGGCCTCATCAAGCAGACTGCCAGCCACAATCACCCAGTCGTCATGCACAACAGGCGTTACCAGTGAATAAGCGGCCGTTTCTGCCGCCCATATCACCTCGCCGCTGCTTTTATCCAACCGGTAAACCCATCCCTTACCCTCTGGCTGGGGCGGCGAATCTGGCCCCACAAAGGCGCTCCCCAGGTACACATCATTTTCCAGGATGCGTGCCGGCCATAATAAATCGCCTTCGATGGCTTGCTGCCACAAAATTTCTCCGCTCGCTGCGTCCAGTGCCAAAACGGCATTGGGCACGCCGACAACCACCATCTCGTCACTGGCGGCGATGGCGCGGCGCCACACGCCGTTTTCTGGTTTAACCTGCCAGGCGATTTCACCATTTTGCGGATTCAGGGCGGTTACGGCCGTTTCCGTTGCCACAATCACATGCCCGCCGCCCAACTGAGGTGTGGCTTTGGGTATGCCGTCAAAAGCAGCCTGCCAGACCAATTCCGGTGCAGACGTGATAGGCGTGCTCTGGCTGGCAGTTGGCGGCGGGGTGGGGGATGGCATTGCATTGTTGGCCGTGCCGCAGCTTATTAGTAAAAGCGTAATGATTATCAAGAATTTGCGCATAGTTAAATTGTTTTATTGAGTACGTAACTGTACAGGTCATACAAAAGACTAACCGCAAAGCACGCTCGGAATTAGAACGCAGATGCCGCAGATAGCGCTGATTTTTTATTATTTTCAGGATGTTACTCTGTAAACTAACCATCAATCTGCGTTTATCGGGCAAATCTGCGTCCCATTTTTTACCTTCGCACCGGGGTTAATAAACAGAAAAAGGGAGGCAACGGCCGTTACCTCCCTTTTTGTATTACTCAAAACTACTCTTCATCGCTTTTGCCAAGCAAGAAATCAACCAACAAATTAAGCTCATCCTCTGACAGACGGCTGCCAAAATCAGTTGGCATCAACTGTGCTTTGTCCTCAAACCCTTCTACTGTAAAGGCCTGTGGGTCAACGATGGATTGCAAGACGTACTCTTCTGCCGACATGCCGGGCACGCGCGTACCAGCTACTTCTGGCAAAGGATCCCAGCCGGGGCCAATCTTGCCGCCTCGGCCAAGCGTCTCACTGCGGTGGCAGGCAAAACAGCCAGCCTGTTCAATAATCGCAACGGCCGCTTGCGTGCTTTCCGATGCCGTCTCTGCTGTTTGGCTGCGGATAAACGTCACCACCTGCCAGCGTTCTTCTTCTGTCAGCATCTCTTTCCAGGCCGGCATCGCCGATTGGAAGGGTGCATCCCGGCCGCCTTCGCTGACACGCCAGAACAGGTAGGCATCGGTGATAAACGGCAGGTTCATCAACGCCGGATCGGTGAGGTTCACCGGTTTGGGTCTCAATCCGGAGCTGAATTCACCATCACCTTGAAGTGTAGGGCCATGACATTCCTGACAGTCGTTGTCGAAGAATACCTGTTGTCCCGCGGCAACCGCCTCTGGATTGCCTGCAAACGGGTTGGTCAGATTGGCGTATTCTTCCGGCAGGCGTGCTTGCCAATCTTCAATCCGCACTTCAGCCACATTGGATGCCACAGGAGCCACTTCAACGGCATAGGGCACTTCTTCATGGATGGTCACTGTCTTGGTAAACGAATCCGTCGTGACGGCGTTTACCGCGATGCTGCCCAGGAATACGGCCAGAATGGAGAACACGAGGACAGATGTGTTTTGAACCAACTCCATCCGGCTTTGTTCTTCCTGTTTGTTCATAACTTTGTTGGCAGCGACAAAGGCAATGACGACGCCAAAGAACATGGTTAGTCCGCCAAGTACGCCCAAAATGATGGGTCTGGTGGCTGGTGCATTGACGCTTTCTTCGATTTTTACGGTCGGTTCGGGCAGTTCTGGCGGGGTAACGGCCGTTTCCGTATTACCACCCGCACCTGCGCTTTCCGTACCTGCACTGCCAGAATCTCCCTCTGCCGAAATTAGCTCCGGCGTTGGGGCAGAATCGCCAACCAACATGCCAGCCATTACCATTGGGCCGTCGCGGTTGGTCTCTTCAATGTCGAACTCCCAGCCGGGCGGCATGCGGTTGTTACGCAGGCGGGCAC
>CAZRIB010000002.1:0-20670 GCA_964600035.1 uncultured Ardenticatenaceae bacterium
GTTTTGCAAAAAATACAAAGCCTGGACACACAATTTGTATGCCCAGGCTTTTAGATAACAATCCGACAAGGTATTACGAATCGTATTCTTTTATGAAGCGTTCAGCCTGGTAAACCAAACTGCGATTTCCAATAAAGAAGGGCGTTCGCTGATGCAGTTCTTCAGGCTCAATATCCAAAATGGATTGATGACCATCAGATGCATACCCACCTGCCTGCTCAATTAAATACGCAAGCGGCCCCGCTTCATATAACAACCTGATTTTACCTTTAGGTTTGTTTGTTTCCGCCGGATAACAGAAAATGCCCCCTCTTAGCAAATTGCGGTGAAAGTCAGCAACGAGGGAACCAATATATCTTGAGGACATTTTGGGTGCGCTGTTTTCACCCCGACCTTGCAGCCAGCGCATGTAATTTTTGACACCGGTAGACCAATTTTCAAAGTAAGCATGATTGATGCTGTAATAGCTTGGCGGTTCTGGTAAACGCATGTTTTCGTGGGAGAGTAAAAATTCGCCTAATTCGGGGTTTAGGGTGAAACCATGAACGCCATCACCAGTGCTGTAAACAAGCATGGTAGATGAACCATATAATACATATCCGGCGGCAACCAAATTGCGTGCCGGCTGCAATACATCATCTAGCTGACCGCGTGTTTCCCAGTTTTTGGCCCGGTAAATGCCAAATATTGTGCCAATGCTTACATTGACATCGATATTGGAGGATCCATCTAAGGGGTCGTAAACCAGGACATATGAGCCTTTTTTGAATTGCTCTGGTATGGGAATGATGTTTTCTTTTTCTTCGGAGGCCATTACGCAAAGACGGCCTGTGTGGTCGAACACCCGAAACAGAACGTTATCGGCGTATACGTCTAATTTTTGCTGCCGCTCGCCTTGAACGTTAATGGCGCCTGCCTCGCCAATAATATCGCTTAAACCAGCCCGATTGGTTTTGTGGGCAATAATTTTGGCTGCCAGGGCTAAATCGTAGAGCAAGTTGGTTAGTTCACCTCGAGCATAGTCGGGTTGGTGATCCAAAATGAATCGTTCAATTGTCATGACTTTGGACATGACGCTTGTGCCTCCTTTATTTGTGGGAATAAGTTGTTAAGTGGGAATTTCAAAATTGCAAGAGAAGTAACCGATTGTAGAAGTGCAAACGGCCGTTTACCCAAAAAACACAACCAAATAATACGCCATCGTCACAGACCACATCAGCGAATCAATTCGATCCAGCGCCCCACCGTGGCCCGGAAACAACGTCCCGGAATCCTTCACTCCAGCCTGACGCTTAAGCAAAGACATCCCCAAATCGCCCATTGGACTCAACAAAGAAACAGACAGCCCCAACACCAATACCAACCCCGTGGGCAGCCCCAAATAATTACCAATCAGCATGGTAAACACAGTGCCAAGCACAGCACCACCAAACAAACCCTCATACGTTTTATTAGGACTGGTTCTTGGAGACATTTTGTGACGACCCAACACACGGCCAGCTAAAAATTTACCAACCAGATAAGCCCCGGAATCAGCAATCCAGGTAGCCAACATAGCCAGCATCGTCCACTGCCAAGCCATATCCGGCACAGTTCTCAGCCGGAAAAAATGGCTGCCCAGCCATCCTAAAATAACCACACCGGCCAACATCCCAAACCATTCAGCCAAAGCCTTATCGCTTTGCTTATATTCATACCGCCAAATACCGTAAGTCATCACCACAAAAACAGCAAAGACAAATGCCAGTTGGCTCCACATTCCATCAGCCCATTGACCGGCAGCCCACTGCAAGGCCACCAATGGTGACAAAATTGCAAACGAAGTTGCCCAGCCTGATTTTTGAATGATATGGGTATATTCGTGTGTGGCTAACAGCAAAACCAGTGCAATTGGGACAAAGTAAAACAGGCCACCCAAATAAATGAGCCATAACGCTAAGGGGCCTAAGGTTAAAGTAACAATTGCTCTTTGTAAAAACATATTTGGGGTGCTTTAGTCAAAAGAAGTGTCAGGACTCATCTGTTACCAAACCAAACCGTCTTTCTCTCTTGTTGAAGGCAACAATGGCCTCATAAAGATCTTCACGGCCAAAGTCTGGCCAATATGCGGGTGTAGGGTAATACTCGGCATAAGCCGCCTGCCAGATGAGAAAGTTGCTGATGCGAAGCTCGCCACTTGTGCGGATAACCAAATCGGGGTCAGGTAAATTTTTGGTGAATAAGTAGCTGCTAAACAACTCTTCTGTCAGGTCGTCCGGGGAGATATTGTCTGACAGCATTTGGCGGACGGCATGGAGGATTTCTGCCCGGCCACCATAATTAAAGGCGACATTGAGAATGAGTTTGTTATTGTTTTTGGTTAGTTCAATCGCACGGCGCACCTTTTTTTGTAGATCGGGAGCAATACCGGAAAGTTCGCCTAAATGGTGTAAACATACGCCTTGAGCGTGTAAATCGTCTATTTCCTGATCAAGGACACGGGCAAAAATTTTCATTAATGCCCGGATTTCGCTTTCTGGCCGCCCCCAATTTTCTGTTGAAAAGGCGTAGATGGTTAATATTTCGACACCAAATTCGACACAGGCATTGATAATCCGCCTGAGGTTTTCTGCCCCGGCGCGATGGCCTGCATGCCGGGGCAAACCGCGTTGACGTGCCCAACGGCCGTTTCCATCCATAATGATGGCAATGTGCCGGGGCACTTTATACGGTGTCAAATCCAATGGTTTCTCTTTATTCAACTGCATATCCTAAAAATTACACAGAAAGAATTTCTTCTTCCTTCGCTTTTCCAATTTCATCAATTTTGGCAATAAATTTATCCGTCAACTCTTGCAAGTCATCTTGCGCACGGTAAAACGCATCTTCGGGAATCATCGACTCGCTCTTCATTTCCCGCAAATCATTCAAGGCATCACGGCGCACATTCCGTACAGCCACTTTCGCCTCTTCCACACGCTTGCCAACTATTTTGGTCAATTCCCGACGGCGTTCTTCTGTCAGCCGGGGCAAGTTCAAACGAATAATTTTGCCGTCATTATTGGGCATAATCCCCAAATCGGATTTCATGATGGCTTTCTCAATGGCAGAAATAGAGTTGGCATCATACGGCCGTATCGCCAGCTGCTGCGGCTCAGGCACAGAAATCACCGCCATTTGATTCAACGGCATTTCCACGCCATACATTTCTACCATCAATCGCTCAATCAACTGTGGAGAAGCCCGTCCAGTACGATAACCACCCAGGTCAATTTCCAATGAATGAACAGCCCCTTCCATCCGGCCTTTTGCATCGTCCATCACTTCGCGTACCATCAGAACCTCCATCTAAATTATGAAACAAATCTCAATCAAAGGCTGGTAGTGTACCCGCTTTTCCCGCCACAGGCTATGTGATTTATTCATACCCGAGAAAAACAAAAAGAACTACCAGCAGCAAACAATTTTCGCCTCAATTTTACCTTAACATCTTGCTTTTTGTGAATAAAAGCACAACAAAAAAGGCCTGAATCAACCCCTTGCACATTGATCCAGGCCTACAAGTGTCAGAAAAACCGACCTACTACTCAGTCAAGTGTTCTTTGATGGATACAAAGATTGGTTCAATCTCGGAGATTGAACCAATCTAATCCCTCATTTCACATGTGACTGGGTACTACGGTAAATTGCGAATAATAGTCCCCACTGTTTCGCCCAACATCAACCGGCGAATGTTTCCCTCTTTCCAAAGGTTTAAGACGACTATGGGCAAATCATTGTCCATGCATAGGGAAACGGCCGTGCTGTCCATCACTCGCAGGCGTAAATTCAGGAAATCTATATACGAAATTTCTTCAAATCGTCGGGCATTGGCGTTCTTTTTGGGATCATCATCGTAAATCCAATCCACTTTAGTCGCTTTCACCAACAAATCTGCCCCAATCTCCATTGCCCGCAGCGCACCGGCAGAATCCGTTGTAAAGTACGGGTTGCCAGTGCCGCCGCCAAAAATAACCACACGTCCTTTATCTAAATGGCGAATCGCCCGCAAGCGAATATACGGCTCAGCAACGGTCCGCATTTCAATCGCTGTCTGCACTCTTGTGGGAATACCAATACGTTCCAAAGCATCTTGAAGGGCCAGCGCATTCATCACCGTTGCGATCATGCCCATGTGATCGGCCGTTGCCCGTTCCATGCCATACTCCAGGCCAACTGTACCACGCCACAAATTCCCGGCGCCAATCACCAAAGCCACCTGAATCCCCAGGTCGTAAACTTCCTTAACAATCGAAGCCACTTCCGCAGCCCGAGAAGGGTCGATCCCCTTACCGTCCGGGGCAGCCAATGCTTCGCCACTCATTTTCAACAAAATTCGCTTATATTGAGGTGTAGACATTATTTATCTCCTGTAGAAACGCATAAATAGGTACATTGCATGTTACAGGGGCATGTTATTTTTTGCCACTATTTCTCTACAACAGCTAACAGGCAAAAAGAAAGGCGTTCTTGCGAACGCCTTTTTCAATTTCAATTAAAGCTAATCTAGTGACTCGCCAAGTTCATAACGAACAAATCTTCGCACCACAATGTTTTCACCAATGGTGCTGATTGCATTCGTAATCAAATCCTGAACCTTCACTTTATCGTCACGAACGAAAGGCTGCTCAAGCAGGCAAACTTCCTGATAGTACTTTTCCAGACGGCCAGAAACAATTTTCTCAACAACTTGTTCTGGCTTGCCTTCTGCCAGGGCCTGCGCTCTCAAGACGGACATTTCGTTGTCCAATTCAGCAGCATCAACCTCTTCGCGGCTGATGTATTGGGGGCGCATGGCGGCAATGTGCAAGGCCAAATCGTGGGCTAATTCCCGGAATTGTTCGTTACGAGCCACAAAATCGGTCTCGCAATTTAGTTCAAGCATCACACCTACCCGATTGCCGGGATGAGCATACATTTCAATAATCCCTTCGTTCGCCGAACGATCTGCTCTTTTGGCTGCACGGGCGGCGCCTTTTTCTCGCAAAATGTTTACGGCTTTATCATAATCGCCACCGGCACTTTCCAAAGCTTTTTTGGCATCCAAAACGCCAGCGCCGGTTGCATCTCGCAATTCTTTTACCATTGCGGCTGTAATTTGCATTGGTATATTCTCCTAAAATTACTTTTCAACTATTCAACTAAATTATTCGTTTTCCTCAGCGGTGGCCTCATCAGAGGTGGCCTCGTCGCCTTCGGTTTCGTCATCTTCGGCTTCACGAATTTTGGCCAAAGTGGAAGCGCCTAACAGGGCTTCGTCGTCTACTTCTTCGGTCCCATCGTATGAACCATAGGTTTCTTCGTCTAAGCCTTCTTCCAGTTCATCTGCACCGGTTTCTTTGCGCATGGCAATGCCTTCCAGAGCGGCATCGGCCATTTTACCGACCAGCAGTTTGATGGCACGAATCGCATCATCGTTGGAAGGAATAACGTAGTCGATGGGGTCTGGGTCGCAGTTTGTGTCTACTACACCGATGACGGGAATGCCGAGGATGTTGGCTTCTTTTACGGCCGTTTCCTCATTATTCACATCAACCACAAATAACAAGGCAGGCAGCCCGCGCATCTTGCGGATACCACCAAGGCGTTCATTCAGCTTGTTAATTTCACGTTCAATCCGCAGCCGTTCCGTTTTCTTAAGCAGATCGAATTCACCAGCTTCTTTCCGGGCTTCCAGACGCTGCAAATAATCAATCCGCTGCCGAATCGTTTGCCAGTTTGTTAAAGTACCACCCAGCCAGCGGTTGTTAACATATGGCTGATTCGCACGGGTTGCTTCTTGAGCGATGGTGTCTTGTGCCTGCCGCTTAGTGCCGACAAACAACACTTCGCCACCTTCAGCAACGGTGTCACGAACGACATTGTATGCTTCTTCGATTAAGATAATTGTCTGCTGTAAATCTAAAATGTGGATGCCGTTGCGTTCGGTGAAGATATAGGGTTTCATCTTCGGATTCCAACGGCGGGTGCGGTGTCCAAAATGCACACCTGTTTCCAGGAGCGCTTTCATTGAAACGACGGCCATTTGATATTTCTCCTTTTTAATAATGTGTTTTGTTCTTCCATACTCGTCATTCTGCAGCGAAACTTGCGTGGCCGGCGTACATAAGAAAAGGGCTTGTCAGCCCCTTTTGGTTCTTAATGTACTACGCAAGCACACTCGTGCAGTCGGAGTATGTGCTTGATATGGGTTTTTTAATAGTAATCTTGGGGGATCACGACCCACTCGTAAAGCGGGATGAATTATAGCCAATGTGGTGGAATGCGCAAATGCGAGCTTTGGTCAGTTTTGAAGGACTTTTTCAAAGAACACGGCCGTTTCTGCCGCAATTTTATCCCATGAAAACAAGTCCGATACCTGTACGGCGGCCTGCCCCAACTGATGCCGCAGCGCCGGATTCTTTGCCAGTTCCCGAATATCTTCAGCCAGAACCTGTGGGTCATCAGCGGCGGTAAAAAATACATTTTTCCCTGACCGCAGCTCCGGCGTAGGTGTAACCGGAAACGTCGTTAGCAGTGGACGGCCGTGTGCCATAGCCGCCATCAAAGTCCCTCTACGTAATGACGCGCCATCTTTGTAAGGCATCACCATCATATCAGCGGCATACATATGGGCGGAAACGGCCGTATCATCCAAAAAGCCCGTCCAATGAACCCGCCGAGACAAACCCAACGCCTCAATGCGGGCTAACAAACGGTTAGCAAACGCCGAATTATTAGCCGCGTCACTATCACCAACCTGCCCGCCAATAAAAACCAGATGATACCGCCCATCCAATTGGGCAAGAGCTTCCACAACCGTATCTGCCCCTTTCGTATCATTCACAAAGCCAAAATAACCAAGCAAAAAGTCATCTGGCATTAAACCAAGCGACTGGCGAACTGCCTGCACTTGTTGAGCATCAAACGGCGCAGCTTTGATGTTGCTGCCAATGGGGATTTGTGTAACTTGTTCTGCATCTTCACAAATTTGCTGAAGCGCTCGAAAATCTGCCGGATTGGTAGCAATAACGCCCCGCGCATATTGGGCCATCATATGCACCATTGTTTCTCTTAATTTGCCAGCTTTGGGAAACAAATAAGGCACGCGCAAGTCATGGAAGGTAACAACAGTCGGCACAATGCCGCGCAGCCGCCAAGGCAGCAAATTAACGGCGGGACTGCGCATGTTGTAGGCCGCCGCCTGGTACTGTATGTTTACAATGTCCAGTTCAAACCGCTCAATGGCTTCGGCAATACGGCCGTTTTCCGACCAGCGCCAGCCATGAATATGGGGAAACAACTGCCCAAAATCTGTATCAATCAAGGGGAATGGCTCCATAAAAGAGCGATCCATATCGGCTGGCCGAGCCTTTTGGCTGGTAATAACAGCCACAAAATGACCCGCCTCCGCCAATGCAGTGGCCAGCTCTTTCGTAAACGCACCTACCCCCCCTTCCATTGGGGGAAACTCACCCGTAATAAACCCTATTCGCAAGGACATAAATGCACAAGAATTAAACTTGAGGGAAATACAGAGGCAGCCGAGAAAAACCGATGCTCAGCCTGTCAAATCGAAACGCTATTGGCCAATGATTGCCTCGTAAGCTTTTGGAACCGGATGTCCGCGCCAACGCAGCAAAGACAGCGCATATGTACGCCACAAAGTCGTAAAATCTGCCTTTTTTTGAGTCAAACTCATTTCAGGCGCTTCAATCTGCCCTTCAACAACCTGCAGCAGCTGCTTGTCGTCCATCTTGTTCAAAGCCAATAAGGCATTATGAAATTCAGCAGGTACTTTAGCCAATGAAGGAGGCAACCCGTTACGAATCGTTCGCACAATCACTTCTTCTAGCGACCAACCGGAAGCTTCTGAAATTTGCGCTAAACAATCGTAATCGTACAGAGGAATGTTTATTTCAACTTTGACGGTTTTTGTACTCATTGCTTACCTTCCCAATTGGTAATGTCTTGCTATTGTACCAATGAATTGCTTCTTATGATACCTTAATTTTGGAATAAGATATGGAAATTAGTCATGCTTTTATTGACCTGCCGGGGGCAACCCTGTGCGAATGACTTGCCAGTACACTTTTATGCGCTGCCAGCGAAGCGGCCGTTTATGACCAAGCAAACCTTTTACCCCTTCCACTACAATTTGGTATACATAACTTTTTAATAAGAAAGCACGCAGCAGCAGTGCCGCCAGACGGCCATGATATTTGCGATAGTAGCGCAGCTTGGCCCGATTGAAATTGATATGGCGGGCAGCAATGGCCTGCTCGCTGCTTTTGCCTTCGTGATGGATGATTTTTGCCTGTGGAAAGTAAATGACGCGCCAACCGGCGGCTTTGATGCGTCTGCACCAGTCTAATTCTTCCGAATACATAAAGTAGCCGGGATCCATGCCGCCAACGGCCGTTTCCACATCAGCAGGCAGCATCATCGCCGCCCCCATCACCCAGTCCACCTCTGCCAATTCATCATCAGGCAAATCAGCCGCGTAATAATGGTCTAGCACAGCTTTTGGCGCATACGGCTGAAGCCAGGTGCTTTCAAAGAAGGCAGTGGTCAAGGTTGGAAAACGGCGGCGTGAAGATTGAATCGTGCCGTCCGGGTAAAGCAGTTGGGGGCCAAGCACGCCCACCTCTGGATGTGCCTGCATATAGGCCACCATTTGCGGCAGGGCATCCCCCACAATTTCTGTGTCTGGATTAAGGATGAGCAGGTAACGGCCGTTTGCCGCCGCAATGCCCAGGTTATTCCCACGTGGAAAGCCCACATTCTCCTGACAGGCAATCAAAACCACATCCGGGAACGCCTCACGAACCATCTCGGCGCTGCCATCCGCTGACGCACCATCAACCACGATGATTTCCACTTGCAGGCCGCCCTGATTTTGGCGAATGGAGAGGAGGCATTGGCGCAGCAGCTCGCGCACATTCCAACTGACGATGATGATGGATAAATCAGGCTGATTCATCATACTGCTGCATCCGGGCAAACAAAGTTTCGGCGTTTTGGGTGGTTTGGCGGGCAAACACGGCCGTTTCCACACCCCGTTCTGCCGCCAGCCGCGCCGCCACCAATGCCACATACGCCGGTTCATTTCGCTTGCCCCGGTAAGGATGCGGCGTCAAAAAAGGCGCGTCCGTTTCTACCAAAATGCGATCATTCGGCACACGCCGGGCAATTTCCCGCAGCTCCTCCGCCTTCTTGAACGTAACCGGCCCGGTAAAACCCAGATAAAAGCCCAATGCCAACGCTTTTTCCGCAGCAGCCCAATTGGCCGAAAATGAGTGCAGCACTCCCGGCGCTGGCCGTCCCGCCAGCGGGGAATCGGCCAGCATAGCCAACACGTCCTCGCTGGCTTCCCGATTATGGACGATGACCGGCAGGCCCAATTCGGCGGTCAATTCAAGCTGCATACCAAATGCGCGTTGCTGCCGCTCTTTTGGAGAGTCGTCCCAGTAGTAGTCCAGGCCAATTTCGCCGATAGCGACCACTTTGGGATGCTGCGCCAGTGCCCGCAGTTGGTCTATGTGGCTGTCTTGCCAGTTGGCTGTGGAATTGGGATGCACGCCAACGGCCGTATACACCCCGTCATACTGCTCTGCCAAATGCAGCACGGCCTGCCAGTTTTCGGCATCCAGCGCAGGCACAATGATGCGCGACACGCCCGCCGCAGCCGCCCGCGCCACAACGGCATCCCTGTCCTCGTCAAACCGCTCAAAATCAAGGTGGCAGTGCGTATCTATTAAATTCAAATCCGGTTCAGTCATGCGTCCTCAGAACTTTGGGCATCACGCAAAATTTGCTGCATAAATGCTTCCGGCACTTGCACACACACAGCCTCCCCTTTGGCACATTCCAGGTCACCTGCAAACAGGGATGTGTGGACAACCACTTTTCGCCCTTTGATTTCGTGTACGTGGGCACGCAATGTCAGTGTGCCTTTGATGGGGGTTGGTTTCAGGTAGTCTACTTTGAGAGAGGCGGTGAGGAAGCGGAGCGGCGGCTGGGTGTCCATCTCTCTGCCTTCGGCTTTGTAGGCAGCAGCGGCGGCCGTGCCAGTGCTGTGGCAGTCGATGAGCGAGGCAATTAGTCCGCCGTAGACGTAACCGGGAACGGCCGTATGAAAAGGTTCGGGCGTAAAGTGGGCAACGGCCGTTTCCCCATCCTCATCCCAATAACTCTTCAACTGATGCCCATATGGATTCAACCGCCCACAGCCATAACAATGCGCCACTTCATCCGGGTAATAATCCTGAAACGCCTTCCGCTCCGTCATCCTCTCACTCCTCTTATTTACCATTTGCCAATCCGGCAATCTTCATACCATCCTGCAAAATCGCCTGCACCTTATCCTCGTGCGTTGTTTCACAGTACACCCGAATCACAGGCTCCGTACCGCTAAAACGCACCAAAAGCCAGCCGCCATCTTCCATCAAGAATTGGTGGCCGTCGATGGTCACAATGTCTGTTACCTTCAAGCCGCCAATGGTTTGCGGACGGGCGTTAGCCACGTTGGCTAAAATTTCCGGCTTGCGTGCGGCTTCAAAATAGGTGTCAATGCGGTCATAATAATGCGCACCCACCTTGGCAAACAAAGTATCCAGCAGTTCCGAAGGCTTTTTGCCGGTGCGCACCATCATGTCCAGCAAAAAGAGTCCTGCCAAAATGCCGTCGCGTTCTGGCACATGCTGCCGAAAAGCATAACCGCCGCTTTCCTCGCCGCCAATCATGGCATCTACTTCTAACATCTTGGGAGCAATGTATTTGAAGCCCACACCTGTTTCGTGAACGGGTACACCATACAGTTTGCCCAGTTTGTTTAGCATTTTGGTGGTGGAAATGGTTTTGACGATGGGGCCACGTTCGCCGCGAATTTCCAGGAAGTAGTAACCCAGCAGGCCGTAGACACGCAGTTGGTCAATGAAACGGCCGTTTTCATCACCAAAACCCACACGGTCAGCATCGCCATCATTAATAATTGCCACATCCGCCCCCACCTGCTTCACAAAACCCAAACCATGATCCACATTCGGCGGAATCGGTTCAGGGCGTGTCATATGCGGAAAAACAGGATTCCGTTCACTGTGAACCTCATGCACAACCGTTTTGCCACCCGCCAACAAACGCGGGAACCAGCCTGCACCATTCCCCCACATCGCATCAACCAACACCGTAAAACCGGCATCTTTAATGGGCTGTACATCAATCAGCGAATGCAAGCGTTCTGTATAAGCAGGGGCAGCGTCAAATATCTCCACCAAGCCATCGCTAATGGCATCATCCAGCTTCACACGCTTCACACCATCCAGTGGTGGAATAACGGCCTCAATCTTCTTCAAATCCGCCGGAGGAATCGCCCCGCCAAATGGGTCGCGTACCTTAAAACCACAATCCCAGGGCGGGTTATGGCTGGCGGTGATATTAATACCGCCACCCGCCTGCTTGTGAACCACCGAAAAAGAAACGGCCGGTGTCGGCGTTGCCCCATTCGTCAACCAAACGTGAATCCCATTAGCCGCCATCACTTCTGCTGCGGCGGCAGCAAAATTTTCCGCCTGAAAACGGCGATCATGACCAATGACAACACCTTTCTCCGCCAGTCCCTGCTGATGTAAATAAGCTGCAAAGCCTTGGGCAACACGGCGCACATTATCAAACGTGTAATCTTCTGCAATACGGGCACGCCAGCCGTCAGTGCCAAATTTTATATCTGTCATCAATAAGCTCCTCGCATAAAGATTGATGATCTAGCTACCTAACAGTTTTTATTAGGACACAGATGTCACAGATTTTTTAGCTAAATCATCCGTGTCAATCCGTGTCCAATTCCTTGTTGTTAAAAAGTGTTGGGTGACTAAATTGATGATTAAAGATTAAAGCATGTGGCAAGTGGCGAGCAGCAGGCCATCACCATTCACCTGCCGCTCGCCACTCGTCGCTCGCATCATCTCCAAACCTAAAACACCTTGCCACCGTCCTGCAACATCTTCAAATCAGCTTCTACCATCATCTCAACAAGCTCTTTGAAAGAAACTGACGGCTGCCAGCCCAGTTTACGTTTCGCTTTGCTGGGATCACCAACCAGCAAATCAACCTCTGCCGGACGCATAAACCGTTCATCCTGCACCACATAATCACGCCAGTTTAAGTTGACACAGCCAAATGCTGCCACCAAAAAATCTTCTACTGAATAGGTTTCACCGGTTGCTACCACGTAATCATCCGGCTTATCTTGCTGCAGCATTAGCCACATCGCTTTGACGTAATCTTTGGCATAACCCCAATCACGGCGGGCATCCAGATTGCCCAAACGGAGTTCGTTGGTCATGCCCAATTTGATTTTGGCAACGTGATGGGTAATTTTGCGTGTCACAAATTCCAGCCCGCGGCGTGGAGACTCATGATTGAACAAGATGCCGGATGACGCATGCAGATTGTAACTTTCGCGGTAATTTACGGTAATCCAATGGCCGTATACCTTTGCCACACCATACGGGCTGCGGGGGTAAAACGGGGTTGTTTCTTTTTGGGGCACTTCCACTACTTTGCCAAACATTTCGCTGGAGCTGGCCTGGTAAAAGCGTATTTTGGGGTTGACGATGCGAATGGCATCCAACACACGGGTAACACCCAGGGCTGTCACTTCGCCGGTAAAAACGGGCTGTCCCCATGAGGTTTGGACGAATGATTGGGCAGCCAGGTTGTATACTTCATCCGGCTGGTGTTCTTCGAGAATATGGATGAGGGACACTTGATCTAACAGATCGCCGGGGACAATGGTGATGTCGTTTTGAATGTGGGCGATTCGATGAAAGTTTACGGTGCTGGTACGGCGTACCATCCCGATGACTTCGTATCCTTTTTCCAGCAAAAATTCGGCTAAATAGGAGCCGTCTTGTCCGGTAATTCCTGTAATTAGTGCTTTAGGCATGTTTTTTCCTCTCTTTACTCGTAAATGCGGTTTTTGAATTTACGGAGACTGGCACGGCTTGCCCCCATTTACAGGTAGAACCCGTATTCCGAAGTCCGTATACCGTTTTCCGACGAAGTTCGCGTACATGGAAAACGGATTACCAAATACGGATACCAGGGTACGCCTGTGATTATGCAAGCATGTTCACGGCCGTTTCCATAGCCAAATCTATCCAGCCAAAATCTCCTACCGTTTGGAGATTATAACCAAGCTAAGGGGATGGGAAAATTGCAGAAACGGCCGTGTCGGTTTAACGTGGCACAATCGTGGGCAGTGCGCCCCCTCCAAATGCTAATTTTTCGTGGCCTGCATCAGCGCGTAAACAATATGTGACTGTTTCCGGCGCAGTGAAAGCGGGAAGAATCGTTCTGCTTTGGCATAAATACCCAGCCCCCACATGGCAACCCCTTCCAGCAGGCCGGTATTGGCCTGGGCGCGCTGGCTTTCTGAACGGGTGATGCCGGGTGGGAATGGGGGCATGTCGATGTAACCGGTTTGTGCCACCTGGTGACGGCCGTTTTCTTCTGCCAAAGCTGCCAATTCCTGAAGCGTAACGCCACCCAGCCCGCTAATGCCCACATGCGCATCATTGTCTGCATTGGGCGCAAACAACGCCGCCGCTCTGGAAAGTTCCTGCACCCGTGCCACATAGTGCGGCCGATCTTCTGCGGGCAGGCGCTGCAACACTTCCGATGACAGCACCAGGTCATATGTTTGGCTAAGTTCGGCCATCTCCGGCAGGGAACGCACGGGCATGATGGCCGGGGAAATGTTTTGCAGCCAGCCCGCTTTCTGGGCTTCGCCAATACTCCAGCGGGCTTTGTTCAAGGCTTCGTGCCGGTCATCCACCACGGTAACGGCCGTGTCCAGCTCATCCGCCAGCACAAAAAAATCCAGGCTGCTGCCATATTTTTCCGGCAAACCGGCAATTAAAACAGAACGTGGCCGGGGCAAACCACGCAGCCAACCGGACAAAACCAACCGCTTGGCAAAATATTCATACGCCGTCCCCACACCTTCCCCCTCAGCCAATGCAGGGGTGTATAACGATTTAATACCAATTTGTTTGAGCATCGTATGACCCAATCTCCTACTGCAAGCGTTTAGTCATCAGCATTTCAGCGTGTCAGCATTTCAGCTTATTAGCTGACAAGCTGACTGGCTGACTAGCTGACCGGCTATTACAACAAACCCTGTTCCTCGTACCACTTTACAGTTTCTGCAATGCCATCTTTTAATGAATAATCAGGCGTATAGCCCAATTCCTGCTGTGCCTTTGCCCATGAAAAATACCTGTCTTCGCTAAAAAAGGCGACTCCCGACCGGCTCAACGGAGGTGTTTTTCCCGTAACTGTACCCAGCAATTCCAGCACAACGGCGCCAGCCCAGGCCGCAGGCTTGGGAATGGACAGCCAGGGTTTGCGAACTTGCATGACTTCGGCCATTGTTTCGGCCAATTCACGGAAGGAAACGGCCGTTTCCCCCATAACGTGGTAAATGTGCCCGGAACGGCCGTTTTCCAAACAAGCCGCCATCCCCTTCACCGCATCCGCAATATAGGTTGGATGGCACAAGCTGCGCCCGCCATTGACGTAGAAAAACATTCCCCGCTTCACTGCCTGGAACAGACCCAACACATGCAAATCGCCCGGCCCATAGACAAACTCCGGGCGGGCAATGACAATATCCAGCCCTTCGCTGGCAAATGTTCGGGCAATTTTTTCGCCAGCCGCCTTGCTGCGTTCGTAGGCATTGCTGGGGGCAAGAGGCGCGGTTTCGTCTGCTGGCGGCCCTGTAATTGGCCCCAGCACGCCGGGACTGCTGACATACAGAACACGTGCCTGGGGTGCTTGTCGGGCAACGGCCGTTAACAAATGGCGTGTCCCTTCGGCATGAATTTGGTGGTAAGCCGCCTCTGGTACACCGGCCTGCCCCAACATACCGGCCGCATGTACCACCCACTCCGCACCGGCCAGCAGCCCATCCAGGCTTTGCGGTTTTAGTAAATCTCCCTCAAACCAGGAGACCGGCCATTTTGCTAACCGGCTGCGATCGGCATTCGGCCGTGCCAAAACACGCACATCATGTCCGGCCGCTGCCAACCTTTGGGCAAGCGCCCCGCCCACAAAACCCGTTCCACCTGTCACAACAATTTGTTTCATCATTTCTCTCTGAAAATTACGAATTACGAATTACGAAGCTGCTCTTGCCACCTACCACCTGCCACTTGCCACATTTTCATTCATGGTGGTTGGCACAGTCGGTGGTGTCTCTTGTGTTTTCCAAAAAAAAACGATTTCGCCATCAAGGCACATAAACAAAAAGAGAGGCACGGTTGCTTCGTGCCTCTGCCTGTATATGTTTCTTTTAAATGATGCGGCCGTTTAATTTTTACCCTGTTTCGTCTGAATCTTCAACCATGTAAGACATCACGGGGCGGTAAACACAGCCGCAGTGACGGCCTTTTGAACAGCCGGGCAGGGGAATCAAGGGCGCATCATCCGGGTGGTAAACGGCCGTTTCGTCCAACGCTTTGCACGCCTCACAACCATCCGGGTCTACTTCAATGCGCACCCCCACAATGGAACCTTTTGCCCGCATCCCCAACCGGTAAGCAGCCAGCGTTTTTTCAGCATAATCATCGCGCTTTTCTGTCCCTTGTTGAAACCGCCGCAGCCAGTCAAAAGCCATCACACACTCACCTTAGAAACGAGAATGAAATAACCTACAAAACTGAGATTGGAGATTAGAGATTTAGAGATTGGAGACCGATGTAATCTCTAATCTCCAGTCTCTAATCTCCCGTAAGTTATTAAATCTTCATTCCTTAATCTTTCACCGTTAGTAGATGCTGGATTGTAACAGGCAACACAGAACTATCAACCAATACCCAATTCCCTAATAACCAATAACCAAATCACTGATTGACAACAACCGGCAAGAAACTCTGCTCCCCATTCACCACCAAAATCAAATCAACCGACTGCGTCACACCACCGCCGCTTACCTGCACCGGCACAACATATATCCGGCTGCCGGTAAAATTGGCCGGGTGCAAATCTGTCAGGGTGACTTGAATTTGTCCGGGCGGGGTTAATGTGCCGCCGGATACCTGCACGCTTACTTCACTGGGGCGGGGATTGGAAACGGCCGTACTCACTGTGCTGTTAAACGCGCCCGTCCTGGCGACATCAATCGTAAACAAATGCCCACCAGAGCCGCCAACATACGCCACCGGATTATCAGGGGCAAGCGTAAAGCCGTCGTTATCCCCCCAGGTCACCGTCAATGTCGGCCGTGCAGACGGATCGTTGCTTTCCGATGAACGGAAATATTTACCACTGTGCAAACTGCTGTCTGCCGAATACAAAACCAGTTTAATTTCACTTTGCCCTGCTTCATAAGCCTGCGCAACCGCATAACTCAAATCCCACTCACGCGGCACATTGGGGTAAGGCGGGCCGGGCGGCAGAGGATAAACCCAGGTGCGCGCCACATTTTCCACAGCCAGCGGCGCATTGTTCCAGGTGATGCTGTTTTCCTGCCAACTGTCCTGCACTGTTAACACCTGAATCAAGGAATCTGGCGGGTCGCCGGGGTAACTGCCGCCCTGGTTGGAGTTGCCAAACTGCTGCAATGTCAGGGTCGCGTTCAGGATGGCTTTGTTGGCCGGAATCTGGTCCAGCGGAAATGTGACGTAATATTTGGAAAAACAGGGGAAGTCGCCCAAATTCCACTGGTTTTGAACATTGACTTCGTAATCATTGGCGTAATTTTGGCTGCCCCACAACTCCCAAAAATTGGGATCAATGTTGGCCGCGCAAGTTGTGTCGCCGCCAACGTGCCCATCTGTCACCACTGCCCCGTTTAGGCCATGCCGGATGGTTGTTGTGCCTGCCGCAGAAATTCCGGCTGGCGGGGTGTAAGTGGGCAGGCCAAATACCAAATTTGCCCAGGTCGCCGGACTGCTGTCTGTCATAGCAGGCGGCCAGGTTTTGTCTGGAATGGCGCTGCCGCCGTCGTTGTCGTGGACAGCCAGGGCTATTTTCCACTGTGTGCCGTTGGCGGGACGGCCGTTTAGCCCCAAACTGCTGTAGGGTATACGAAAGGTGATATTCCAGCCATGATCCCGACTTTGGTTATTAAAACCTTGCCCCTGCCAGCCCGTCACCGTCTCAAAGGGGATAGTTACGGCCGTCCAACTGCTGCCATTGCCTTGATAAGCCGCATCATACGCCCCCGTAGAGCGGTCTTCGTTCCAACTTGCCTGCCCCACAAATTTATAGGCAGTGGCGGCCGGTACTGCCCCCGGCGTGCCGTCCATATCCAGGTAAAGCGAAACAGCATCCCAGTTTGGCATCTCATTGGCGGCAGGGTCTTTTTGGTAATAAAGCAGCCGGTCAATAACGTGCACGGTGACATGCAGCTTTTCGTCGTTGTAGATAATGCGTACATCGGCGTAGTTGTCGGTTGTGGGGCCAACTTTGCCAAACCAGAAGATAGCCCGTTCTGTACCGGCAATGCCGCCTGGGCTGTTTTCGGTGGCAGAAGTGTATGGCACATTAACCTGAGGTACGGCCGTTCCCTGTGCCTCCGCCGGTTCTTGTTGTTTAGAAAAAGCAAGCAGCGCAGTCAACACCACAGCCGCCAGCACCAAATAATGTCTCATTTTCATCACAATACTCCTGCTGCAAGCAGTAAGTGGGCAGCAAATAATGAGGGATAAGATTGGTTCAATCTTCGAGATTGAACCAATCTTGTATCTATCAAATTATCTGTATACAGGAAGTTAGCGGTTAATAACAGGCAGAAAGATTGAATACGGATTCACCAACAACTGGACATCCACCGTTTTCACGATGCCGCCGCCGGACGCAGTGACCGTCACTGTATAAACAGCAGGCTGCTGACTGGCGCTTAAATGCTCCATCGACATGGACACATCCGCCGGCGGAACAACAGAAGGCGACACCAGACGCACATCGAGATTGGGCGAAGGGCTGGGTGCAGACACGGTAATTGTCTGGTTAAAACCGCCATAAGGGGTCACATTCACCGTGAATGGCGCAATTTCGCTGCTGCGAATTGCGCGCGCCGAAGGCGTCACGGTCAGGTCAAAGCCGGGCACATTGTTTTCAATGGCGGCCGTCAACATTTGAATGTAGAACAGGTCGCCGCGTTCAAAGCCGGGCACGTCCAGGTATCGTTCTAGCTGCGTGCCGTCTTCTTGCAATATCCAGGCTTTGGCCATAAAGATGCTGTGATAGTCGAAGAAGGGATTGAGGCCGTTTTCGGCAAAGCCTTCTTGCGCATTGGAAACAAACCAGTAAGGAGCCAGGTCGGTGTATTCGTTTACGGCCGTTGCCACCTGCGCCTGAATATTGGCACGCATATAGTCGGCCAATTCTGGAACCATGTAAATAAAGTTACGCGAGATATTCAGCGTGCGGCAGTAGGCATTACCATTCGTCTTGCCCGCATTGGCATACGGCGAATCCTTGGAAAATGTATTGACACGCAAAGCCATAATCCGGTTCAACTGATTCCGAATTTGCGTCGATTCCGGCTGACCGGCCAATTTTTCCAGCTCCAGATACCCCATGTACCCGGCGATAAAGGCATTGTTGACAAACGGTTTTTCAATCAACGTCGCATCACTGGGCAGCGGCGGCAAATCATTCTTGACCTGATTGTAAAGAGAGGCCGCACCCCCAAACTCTTCCGCATATTTCCATACGGCGTAAAAGTTAAACGGGTTAAAGCTCCAGGGGTCAAAGTTAAACAACTGGGTAGATGGCGGGTGATTGCCTAAATCCGCAACCACGTCTGGCGGCGTGATGAATGTTTCCCGCGCCGCGCCGCTTGCCCAGCCAATATGCTGGTACCGGTATGGCGGGTAGCTGTTGAATTCGCTCTGGATGTAGCTGCGAACGGCCGTTTGCATATCCGCAGGCAAATAAGGCAGCGTCAGCAGCAGTGTATAAACCGTATCCGCCGGACTGCCAAAATAATCCAGCGCGTCACCCAGACAATCCTTACTGCGCAAATCAAAAATACCGTGAGAGGTATACCCGGGACGTAAATGCCCGGCGTCCAACATTTTTTGCACCTCTGCGGCCAAACGTGCCCGCAGTGCATCCGGGCCAATGGGGGTCATGCTGTCCTGCACCGGCACTGTACGCGCCATTGGCAGTGCCACCGCATTCCCACCGGACGCATCCAACGCGATGATGACATTGCTCCGGTGAATGTACAGGCGGCCTTTGTAGGGGATAGGCGCGTTTGTGTCGGCATGATAGCCATAAACGCCATTGCCGCTGCCACTTGCCCCGGCATAGGTGGCATAGGGCTTGCTGTCGTTCATGTGGTAAAGGAAGTCATAGCCAGGAATGTAATTGTCCAGATTGTAGCGCCAGTACTGCCATTCACGGGTGTTGTCGCCAGCACTGGTAGGCGGGCGCTGGCCGGCCATGTACCGGTTATAAAAGTCGGTGTTGGGGATGGAAATATCAATGCCACCCGCTGTACGGTCGCAGCACAGATTCCAGTAAATCATGTTGCCGCCACCGGAAGCGGCATGGGGTTCGTCTACTGCACCCCAGTCGGAGGTGATGACGCTGATGTAGTTGCTGCCTGGCTGCCAGCCGGAGATTTGCCCACCGGCGATGCTGGGGTCAGACATGTAGTTGTTTTGCTGGTATAGAACGCCGTCGCCGCCCACAACAGGCGGGTAGCGGTTGCCGCTTTGGGTTCCAGCCCACAGGACGGGTGCTGTTTCGCGTTCCTGCCCGGTAAATCTGTCTAGCACAAAGACTGTTTTGCGATACGGCCGTTGATTAAAGTAATTGTAAATAGCACTGGCATTGATGGTAGGCGTACCCGCCACCCAGCTGCCCGGCGCTTTAGACAACGCGCCAATCAACGTCCCCTTGGGCTGAGTGGCATAGTTGGGATACAGCTCAAACAGCTCCATCTTGTTAACCTGCGGAAAGCCGCCGGGGTCATTCGATGTGCGGTAGTTGCTGCTGCCAGAAAAAATCACACGGTCATTGTAAACAACAGGCCACCAGGAAAAGAACCCGGCGCCAGGCAGTTTGGCCGATTTCCATACCAATGCGCCCGTGTTGGCATTCAACGCATAGGCATAGCTGTCGTTGCTGGCAAAGAAAATAACGCCATCTTTGTATGCGGCGGAATAGAGAATAGGGCCGCCTGTGGCATATTTCCAGGCAAGCTGGCCGGTATTGGGGCCGCTCACGTAAATGGCGTACATATAGCCGTCACGGCTGCCCGCGTACAATTTGTCACCAATGACCAGCGGGTTTGTTTGAAAACCTGCCCCGGCTTCAAATGTCCACAATCCCTGCCCTGTTAACGCATCAATGGCATGGATTTTGCGGTCCATACCGCCCACGTAGGCTACGTTACCGGCAATGGTGGGCGAGTGTCCCAAAGGCATTTCTGTGGGGTAGACCCACCGCTCTGCCCCGGTATCTGCGTTTAGGGCGTACAGTCCTTTGGCGGTGGAGATGTACAGGGTGTCGTTGGCGGCAATGATTTGTACTTTTTGGCTGATGTAGGGTTCGATGGGTTTGTACCATGCAGGGCGAAGTTGGCCGCGTACTTCTTCTGTGCTCCATGAGGTACGTTCGGGGTTGGCGCCAGCCATTGGCCAGTCACCGGGG
>CAZRIB010000002.1:20770-28778 GCA_964600035.1 uncultured Ardenticatenaceae bacterium
GGCGAAGTTGTCGGCGAAATTGTCGGCGAGTGTGTCGGTTAACGGCCGTTCCGTTTCCACAGCCGCTTCTACAGCATGAGATTGGCTCCCCACGCCCGAAACAATAACTGCCAATAAAAATACCAATACAACCAAAACTGTTTTTCGGAACTTTCGACGATACGTCAGTTGTTTTTCATCCAATACAGTGAGCATTCAAATCTCCCTATACAAACATCAATTTTCAGGACACAGCTGGCAAAAAGATTCAGACACCGGGGACGATGTTGGTTTGGTGCTGGCTTAATGCCGTTGTTTGATGGTAAAGCGCTGCATGTCTGGCCTCAGCCTGTCCTTGAATTTAAGAACGCATTGCGCGCATCTGTGCCCATTCTTGCGGATGAACACAGGCAACAACAATAGTGCTAAAGTACCCGGTCATGTGCGCATTTTTTCACGCAGCATTCACAATTGTGGCACAAATATGGCACGAATATGGGGAGAAAACGGCCGTTTCCGGGCTATTTCGGGGGTATTTCAGGAACAAAAAAGGGGCAAACACACTTTATTTGCCCCAATTTCTACGCAATTTTACTGAGGGAAATTAGTACTATACCGGTCAAATTTACGTATTTTCAGCCCCAATAATTAATGAAGCATGAAAACATTCAAGACACCACCCGGCTGCACCGACCACCATGAACGAAAATGTGGCAAGCAGCAGGCGGCAAGTGGCAATACTCCGTAATTCGTAATTCGTTTTTTACAGGAGGCAGCGTGCACGGAAAACGGAGGGCGAATTACTGAATCACCCGAATTGAATCCGGCAGAATAACCTTTGTCCCCACGCGGGTAACCGTTGGCACATCCATCAACATATTGGTATAGCTGGCATTGGCCAACGGGCAGTAACATTCTTTATTCGCAATCGATTCCCGCACATGTTTGATTTTGTCGCCAAACCAGATGGCTGAAAAATCATAGTCATAATCCCGCAAATTCCCCAAATCATCAGCCCGTACACAGCACGGCCAAACTGTGCCATTGGCATAAATTTGGGCACTGGCCCAGCCAGCATAGCAATCAATCACCTGTTCCTGCTTATCGAGAATTTTCTTGACCAGCCTGTAATATTCCACACGAAAAGCCTCTGTAATTCTGGCTACGCCTCTGTACCGCTTGCTGTTCACATAAGCAATCAAACGATCAATGGCTTCGGCATACTGCTCAGCAGAAGGGGTTATGGGCAGGCCAATGGTATCCAGCTCCACACGCGGCTCGGCAATTTCCGTTATAAACTGGTCTGCGCCAGATTTGTCTGCATACGCAATTAATTCATCCAAATGCCCCACACTAAAAACCGAAACAACAGAATGGATGCCAACCACAAAGTTGGGAAATTCTTCGCGCAGTGCCAGATATTGCGCCAGCCGTTCCTCAAATTTTTCAAAATTACCAGCAACACCGCGAATGAAGTCGTGTTTTTCACCAACACCGTCCAGAGACAGGTTGATGATTAGCTGGCTTTCCGGACAGGACTCCAGAATTTCTCGCACGCGCTCTGGCCCGCTGTTGAGAATGCTGTTTGTGGGTATGTTGATGATGCCGGGCTGGCAATGTTTGTAAGCCAGCTTTGCCAGTTCTACAACGTGGGGGTACATCAAAGGCTCGCCGCCGCTGATGGTGAACCAGTATGGAGCCGTTCCCAGTGAGGCCAATACTTTGTCCCATTCCTCAATGGTGAGTTCGTCTTCGCGCTTCATCCAGATGTTGCAGGTGAGGCAGCGAGAGTTGCATTTGGGCGACGGGGAGAGGGTGATGTTGATGGGCAGCATTTGCGGCCACCCAAAGCGTCGGTAGGTTTTGAACAAGGGAATGCGTGTTAACACGCCTAGCATTGATTTCATAATGGGTTATTTGGGTGTTTTCTCTTTTGGTGTGGATAAAGTTTTGGTGGTGGTGGCAATTTCCCACACGGCATGGCTGCGTTTGTTTTTGTAGTCGCGCCAACCCAGGTAACGGCCGTAAACCTCCAAACACACTGCGCCCATTGTCCACAACAATGCCTTTGGCCGCCAGTCAAGGTTGCTCAATAATGCCCGCAAGATGGTCGTGCCCGACATTGTGCTGACAGCATACCCCAGCGTTTCACGCACTTCCAAATGACCGGCGTAAATGCGGCGGCGCTGGCGCAAAAAATCGGCTACTGTTTCCGGGCCTTTGTTATGCACAATGGCATTGGGAATATATGTTACATAATACCCCTGCCCGCGAATGAGCGGTTCGATGCTGGCTTCATCAACGGCCGTATGCTGAGGAATACGCACAAACGCATTGCGAAAGGCAATCATTTCACCTGCCTTAAAGCCGCCGCGTTCATTAATAATGTGGTGCAAATCCCAAAGCAAATGGGCAACAAACCCCATAAACGTCTCTTTGTCATTGACAGGTACAGGGCGGCAGTTTGACATCCCCATTTCCGGGTCGGCAAACGGCCGTACCAGCTTTTCCACCACATCCAGCTCAGGCTGCAAATCGGCACTGGAAAGCACCAGCACATCTTCCCTGGCTTCCCGAATGTACAAATTTATGGCAGAAGCCTTACCCTCACGACGTTCCTGAACAAGCAGGCGGATACGGCCGTCTTTCTGTTCATACTGGCGCACAATATCTTCCGTGTTATCTGTACAACCACTGGCAACCACCAGAATTTCACCAATCTCAACCTGCTCCAACTGCTGGTTCAAAACCAAATCCAGCAATTTGCCAATATTCGCCTCTTCATTGTGGGCGGTAATACAAATAGAACAAACAATTTTATCTTCCATATCAACCTTCATTTCAGGCCTGTCTTTATTTCGGCCAGCCAACTCTCCATCCCAATTAACGGGGCAGATGCAAATGCTTTTTGCAAGACCGCCTGTTCCCGCTCCAAAATGGACATTCCGCTTTGATTCGATAATGCCGTCAAAAGCAGTCTATAAGGCGGAAACCCCTTTGCCTGCTCCAGCATCTCTTCTGCTTTTTTGGTGACCTCATTATTTGGCCTGCTCTCTTCTTCTATATAAAGAATTTGGGTTAATGGGGCACTGGCCGTGATGCTAACGGAGGGCTGAAGTTTTGAAACGGCCGTTTTTGGCGGAGGCACCAACCGCTGCGCCAACACATTCAGCGTGGCAATAGGCCACCGGTGCGTGCTGAGCCAAATACCCAACCGTCGCCACTGCACCGCATAAAGCAGTGCCTTCAATCGTGTCCCAATTTTCCCTTTGCCTGTTAAAACGGCCGTTTGCCAGGTCGCACTAATTGGCCGGGGAAAAGCCAGCAAAACGCCCGTTTCTTGCACAAAAATACCATCATCCCCCAAAAAATTGCCCCCCGTCTGAATACACCAATCCAAAACCGCCCGCGTCTTGGGCCACTGTGAATGTGCCAAAACCAACGTCCCAGCCTCACCGGCCACAGCCGCCGCCCCCGGCAGCAGCACCACGCCCCTTTCGGACAAGCGCCAGCGCAGCAGCGGCTCCAAAACAGACTTATACAAAACAAAAGGGGCACGCTCCAGCACAGGTGACACAACCACTTCTGTGCAAGGGGCAGGCATCACAGCCACCCCAAACCCAAAACGGCCAAATGCCTCATGAAATGTAACCGCGCCCGGCTGCTGGCTGGGTGTGCCATGACGGTCTACACGCAGCCGAATGTCTACTTTTTCCAGGGGCTTGTCGGTGCGGAAGTAAGCCAAATCGGGCAAAAGCACCTGACTTTCTACCCCAATTAACCCGTGAATGTTGTAATGATGATACGGCCGTTGCCACGACAACCCCTTGTTCCAAATCCACTGCTCCGAAGCCCCATATTTCACAAAGCCAATGAGAGCCACCGCAGCGGCCGCCGCCCATAAATAATGCCAGCCAGCCCAAACCGCCAGCCCATACAAAACAGGCAAACGCAGCAGCAAATACAATTGATTGACCAGCCAAAAGCGGGAAAGCCGCTGGCGGCGCAAATCACCATCTGCATCCGTAAACACCCAGTGGTCTGTTAACCAAAAATTCCACAAAATGGTCAATTCGGCGGCAGCAACCTCGCCCAAAAGCAGAGACAGCCCCCCTTTGCCAACCAACAGCCACAAAAGCAGCAAATGCCACACAAACCCCAACACCCGCACAACGACATAGCGCACAAACCAGCCGTTAGCCGTCAGACGCAAGCGCAGCAAATGGCGGAAAAAGCGCATCCCTTCCCGAAAATCGGCCTTGCTTTGCCCACTGTGACGCTGGGCAAAATCGAAATGCAGTTCAGAAACACGTAAATCTGGTGTTCGCACCAAAATTTCCAGCAAAATCTTAAAACCATCTGGACGAAGCACGTCTGGATTAACTTTTTCCCGCCTCACCAAAAACAAGCCCGTTAGTGGATCAGAAACATTCTTCAGAATTTGGGGAAACAAAGCACGCGCCAAAATGGTTAACATTTGGGAGGTAAATGCACGCGCCCGGCTCAACCCCAATGGGCCAAGTAAAGTTCCCTGACGGCTGCCAACAATGATGTCTGCGCCTGTTTCCTGGCTGTGGCGGTAAAGCTGGCGCACCATCTCTGGTGGATGCTGCAAGTCGGCATCCATCACACCAACCCATTCTCCACGGACTTGCTGCAAACCGTCTACCACGGCTCCGCTCAGGCCGTTTTGTCTTTCCGGGGGGCGTACCAGCCAGCGAATGGTCAGTTGGGGGAAATCGGCGGCGGCACGGGCAATTTCGGCAGCGGTGTCGTCGGTGCTGTCATCAACAAAGAGGATTTCAACGGTCAGGTCGTTTAAGGCGGAGGAGAGCCGTGCCAGCAACGGCCGTATATTGGCCGCCTCATTTCTCGTGGGCACAATCATCGAAATAGTGGGCACTTGGGACTCTTTTTCACGCATACCAACCCTATTCCATGTACCCCAGATTGCGCAGCGACTGCCGGATGGCCTCTTCTTCTTCCGCAGTCAGTTCAGCACTGTCGGCAGCTTCCTCTTCCAGCTCAATATACGAAGCGGGTCTGTCAATGCGAAAACATTCTTGCAGAATACGGCCGTCCATCACAGTAGGTACCGGCTGCTCCAAAAGCCACAAAAACGTTGGCGCCAGGTCGGTAATCTCTGCCTGCACCTGCTGTGGAGCGGCCACCTCTTTGCCATGAAACACAAACAGCCCGTTTGGACGATGGCCGGCATAATCATTAGGCACGGGCTTGCTCAAGTGATGGCTGCTAAACCGGGTTTGGAAATAACGGGCATCCGTGCTGGGGTCTGCCCACAACACCACCAGGTCTGGCGCGTGTTGAAGCTGTGCCCCCTGCCATATTTGCTCCCGAAACTTGACTTCGCCCACAACCGGCCACTGGCGCAATTTTTGGGCAATCGCTTCCCGTGTTGCTTCGTACTGCTGGCCTTGCTGGATAATGCCCTGGGGGTCACGGCCGTTTACATTCAACCAGACATATCCCACCGACGTGGTTCCCGTGGAAAAAGCGGCCGTTTTCGACCAATCCACGTCATAAAAATCAAGTGCAAGCCGCTCCGTCAGCCAATCCATCAGCCCCTTGCGGGCAACTGTTTCCTGCTCCGGTTCTAATTGAGACGCAATTGCCCGCCCTTTTTGCCGCTCAAAAAATTGCAGAATAGCCAGTTTTAACCGCTCTGGTGCTTTTTCCCGAATGGCCGCCGGAGAAAGGCCAAGCCGGTAGATCCAGCGTTTGGCCTTTACACCAATGGTTGGCTTCAATGCCAAAAAGCCATTGGCAACCAGCCAATTGTTCAACCATACCTGGGTTCTCGTTGGGCCAAAACCGTGGTCGGACATAATGCACACGATGGCATCCTGACCAGCGGCCTCGATAATTTGTGCCATCGCCGTTTCAACCACTTTGTACAGGTTCAAGATGGCGTGGGTATGGGGGCCATTGGGATCGTATTTGGGTTCGCCGGGCATAAATTGCCAGAAACGGTGCTGTACCTGGTCTGTTTCCAAAAAATGAACGGCCGTAAAATCTGGCTGTTCCTGCCGAATTAAATGGGCAGTGGCCTCACCCCTTGCCTTGATAAGGGAAAGCAGTCCCTGGTAATAGTCGGCATAACTGCCCCCCAGGTCGTCTGAGGCATTGCGGGATAAATCCCAGCCCCGTTCTTTCAAGTCGGCAACAAGCTGAGGCGGATGGCAAATTCTGGGGCTGCTGCCCGGGTAAGGAATACCGGCGATGATCATGCCGTTTATTGGCTCGGCAGGATACGTCATAGGCATGTTGATGACCAATGATTTTTTACCTGCATCCGAGAGAAGCCGCCACAGGGTACGGCCGTGTACATCAGCCCCATTCGTCGGTACAAAAGCCGTGTAATTTTTGCCAATCAACCGGCCAAAATCATACACGCCATGTTTGCCCGGATTGGTTCCTGTGGCAAAAGAAGCAAACGCGGTAGGCGTTGCCCAGGGAATGGTGGACTGCAATGTACCGCCAGCGCCTTCTTGAAACAATTTAGCCAACAAAGGCAGTTCGCCCCCATCCATCCAGGGCTTGAGCAAATCTAATGTGGCCCCATCCAGGGCTATCATCAATATCTTGGTCATAGTTTGGTCATTGGTGATTAGGTATTGGTTACCCGTACACGTAACCCAAAGTCCGTATACCGTTTTCCGAAGAAGTTGCCATAGTTAGAGCACACGGATTACGGATTACAGATTACGGATTACGGTCGCATCCCGCCCCATTGCACGTTCTATCACCTTGTCACCGGTTCTCCTCACTGTCTTTCTTTTTCAAAACAAAGTAGCAGTGCGCGGAATATTTGCTAAAAAATTTAGCCAACAATAAATCCAGGTAAATAAAAATGGGTGTGAAAATTTCTAGCGGCCAAAAGGCCAGTGGAGCCATTTCCCATAAAAAGAAGATGAGATTGTAACGGCCGTACTGTTCAATTTCAAAACCAGCCTTTTCAAAGATGGCTACCAAATCAGCAAAACGCCATTCTGCCTCAACTTCATCCCCCTGCCAAACCGGGTGAATCTTTCGCCCCAATCGCAGCAAGGGATTATCTGTAACCGTTTCTACCACAAAGATTTTGCCGTCTGGGGTGGTCACGCGCTTCATTTCTTCCAGCACGGCATCGTAACTTAAAATGTGATGCAGCACGTGGGCAATGTACACCAAATGAAAGGCTTTGTCGGGAAAGGGCAGTGTTGTGCCGCTTCCTTGCAAAACATCCAGGCCATGTTTTTTGGCTTGACGCAGCCGTTTCATGGAAATTTCCAGCCCTACACGGTGCAAAGGCCATTTGGTAAAGCGCAGCAGGTTTTCACCGTCTCCACAGCCAATGTCCAGCATACGCCCCGTGCCTGTTTGCCGGGCAATCTCTTGCTCTACATGGCGGTAGCGGAATAATTTGTAACGGAATGTCAGTAGTTTTGGGTGCATAAGGTCTCATTGATAAATAGGTTGCAGGTTGCAGGGTACAAGTTGCAGGTTGCAGGTTATGTTACTTGCCACTTGCCCCCGTGTTTTTTCAGTAAAATCACCACTGTCCTCTTATCAGGTAAACGGCCGTTCCGGCAGCCGTCAGCCAAAAACCGGAAACAATCATCGCAATGGGGAGCTGCCACAACGCATCGTGCCAAAAGAACATCGTGCCAAATTGAATGAAAACGGCCGTCCAAATCAGGTAAACAAAACGGGTTCGTTCTGTGGATAAAAAGTAATTCAGCCACACATTAGCCAAAGAAAGCAGCATCATCGCCAGCCCGCTCAACCCCAATACGCGGGACGGAAGCTGGTAGGCATCCCCAAATATCAGCCGAATGAGCAGGTCGGGGATGAGGAAATAAAGCAAGGCCACCAACCCGCAAAGCACGCCGACAACAGCCAGCGCAGGCAGCAGCACCGCCCGGGTGTCCCGGTTTTCGGCGCGGCGGCGTGCCGCTTTGGGAAAGAGAATCATGATGATGGCAACAGGGAAAAATTGTATGACTTTGCCCAGAGTAACGGCCGTTGC
>CAZRIB010000003.1:0-20552 GCA_964600035.1 uncultured Ardenticatenaceae bacterium
GGAAGGAAAAACGGCCGTTTCTGGTAAATCGGTGAATGGGGGCAGGGCATCGGCGGTGTTGGCGTAAACGGCCGTGGCCGCCACCAACAAAACAACCACACCCACCGCCACCATCAGCAGCAACACAGAGCCTGTTATCACCCCTAACCGCAGCCAGGTACGGCCGTCGCGACGTTTACGCTGCAAACGTTTTTCACGCAAATGAACCAGTCGGGTTGAATTGGGCATGGCAGGATTGTGCCAACATATTCAGCCACAGGCAAACGGGAGGGAGTGGGTTATTAGGGAATTGGATATTGGGAGAGTGAGAGAGTGAGAGATTGGGAGATTGGGAGATTAGTCACCTCGTCACCTTGTCACCTTGTCGCCTTGTCACCCCACCATCCCGCCGCCTCTTTGCCCCACACCCCGGCAGTGGTTACAATCCCGCTATGTTTTGGCTTATTCTGAAAATCGTTATCGCTTTATTCTTTTTAATTGCCTTTTTACGGCGGCCAACTTTTAGTTGGGGCATTGGACTGCTGGCTGTCACAACGGCCGTTTTGCTGGATACCATCCTGGGCACATTCGGCCGTGACGAAATGGCTGCCGAGCTGGGCTTCTTTTTCTATGTTATTGCCGGTGGCTTGCTGGGCAGTATGACGCTTTGGGCATTTGCTGTTCTGCGTCCGCTTATTGAACGGGACAGCCATGCTCCCATAAACCAGTCACCCAAAAAGAGGAGCGAGACTGGGGGAACGGCCGTTGATCGCGCCATGCTCTTTCAGGAAATCCACACCCGCCTCACTCCAGAAGAAATCCGCGACCTCATTTTCGACCTGGAATACAACGAAAACGATCTCATTGGCTTTCAGCAAACCGCCACCGACCTGATTCACACCCTGATGGACAAGGCAGAAGAAGACGGCAAACTAGGCTCATTGGCGCTGGCCGTTGAACGAATTTTAACCCCCATGCCGCCAGAAAATTTACCGCGCCTGGAAAAAATCGGAACCGATTCGCCACGTACCATTCTGCGCCACTACCTGTTGGCCCACTACACCAATGAACAGCTTGCCCAACTTGCCTCTTCCTTAAGCGTGGAATGGGAACAGCTTGCGGGAGCCAGCAAAAAAGACAAAGTGCGTTCTTTTCTTCTTCACCTTTACCATCGCAACCGGATTCAGGAACTGATTCAACAAATGAAACAATCCTGAAAATTTGCATTTAGGTAAACCAGAAATTCAAACAAACATGAAAAAAACGGCCGTATTTCTCACAACCCTGCTCATTTTTATCCTGACTGCCCCCCTCCTGGCACAAGAAACGCCAGAACTGCAGCTGCGCCTTCGCCGTGACTTTGGCACCAGTTTAGGCGGGCGTATCGCCGGCACATTCTCTGTCAGCATCAGCAGCCCGCCAGAAGATGTGGTGCGGGTGCAATTTTTGCTGGATGGCGAACCAATGGGAGAAGATGACAGCCCGCCTTTCCGGCTGCAATTTCAAACAGCTATGTTTCCTGTGGGCGTACACACATTAACGGCCGTTGGCTACACCAGTAACGGCCGTCAATACACCAGCACAGCCATTCAACGCGAATTTGCCGAAAGCCGCGAACTAAACAGCATCGTCATCTGGATCGTCGTCCCAATTCTGCTGCTAACCGCAGTTGGCACTCTGGCAGCAAACTGGATAGCCAACCGCAGCAGCACCGGCACAAAAGTCCCCACAGGCATCCTGGGCGGCGCCATTTGCCCCAACTGCGGCAAACCATTCGCCATCCACCTCTGGAGTCCCCACATCTTAGGCAACCGGCTGGATCGCTGCCCCCACTGCAAAAAATGGAGCCGCGTCACCCGCGCCAGCCATCAGGCCCTGCAAGAAGCCCAGGAAGCCTTCCAATCGCCGCCGGCATCCGAACCCCCACCCCCTTCCCCACCAGAAGACGACCTGCGCCGAAAACTCGACGACTCACGGTTTGAAGATTGACACGCTGCCCGCTTTAATCTTTATGCCTTTCATCTTTATTTTTAGTGGTAGCCCTTCCTGGCTAGCTCATATATCCCATTTACTAGTACCCCCCCCTGGCAGTATGCTTTAGTCAGCTTTGCCGTAACAGTATCAAACAATTTTCGACTCGTTTTCCTCCTCCTTCCTAAAGCTCCGAGCCCCCACCTCGGAGCTTTCCTCTTTTATACGCTTTTGTATATAAGCTTTCGTATACGCCCCATCGCGCCATCGCCCCACAACAAAGTGCAAGTGGCAAGGTGCAAGTCTTTTTATCTGCCACCTGCCACCTGCAACCTGCCACATTTCCTCACATGGCCGGCAAAACCGGTAACACCTCTTCCTTAAAAGATTGAGCAGCACCTTCACATAACAGTTGCTTTGGTGTATACTGTGGTCTCAAGTGGTAGAAAGTGGAGTAATGTGGGGTAAAATACCTCAAAAATCCATAATTTTTTAGCCAAAATGGAGAATTTAGAACGATTGTTCTATTAAACGGTATGTTTTTAGGCGAATTTGTTCACGGCATCGACAGCAAGGGACGCATCATTATTCCGGCAAAATTTCGCGGGCAGTTGGCTGCTGGTTTGGTTGTAACGCGGGGTTTTGACCAAAACTTGATGCTGTTTACGTTATCGGGCTGGGAAGAACTGGCACAGCGTATTGCGGCACGGCCGTTATCCGATGACGATGTGCGTGCATTTCGCCGCCGTGTATTCTCCGGTGCCGTTGATCTCATGCCAGATCGCCAGGGACGCATCATCATCCCCAGCTATCTGCGCGACTTTGCAGGCATCACAAACGAAGTCGTGATTGCCGGACTGTTTAACTATGTTGAACTATGGAGTCCAGAAAAATGGGCGGCCATTCGGGAATCAATCGAAAACAACAGCGACACCGACCGTTGGGCTGATTTAGGCATTTAATACCCTGGCAAAGCTTTCTACCAGACAGGACGCAAACAATGGGACATACTTCCGGCCATATTCCTGTGCTGTATGATGAAGTACTTTCCTTCCTTGCTCCAAAACCAGGGGGCAGCTATCTGGACTGTACAGTTGGAGCGGGAGGGCATACGGCCGGTATTTTAGAACAATCCGCGCCCTCTGGGCGCGTTTTGGCATTAGATAGAGACCCTGAAGCGGCTGAATTTGCCCGCCGCCGCCTTGCTCATTTTGGCGAACGGGTCATTGTGGTCAATGTAAATTATGCAGATATGGCTGACGCAGCAAGCAGCCATGGTTTTGACAAATTTGACGGCATTTTGATGGATTTGGGACTCTCTTCCCGGCAGTTGGCAGACAGAGCGCGCGGGTTTTCATTTATGAATGAAGGGCCGCTGGATATGCGGTTTAATCCCACGCAAGGCCAAACGGCCGCAGATTTGGTCAACACGCTGCCGGCAGAAGCACTGGCAGATATTTTTTGGCGATTTGGGGAAGAGAAGCAAAGCCGCCGGTTGGCAAAGCTCATTGTGGAGAATCGGCCGTTTTTCACTACAACGGCATTGGCTGATTTTATTGCCAAACACAGCAGGCAACGTGGTCGTATCCACCCAGCCACCAAAGTTTTCCAGGCACTCAGAATTGCCACGAATGATGAACTGACAGCGGTGGAAAAGGGATTAGAAACGGCCGTTACCCTGTTAAAACCCGGCGGTCGATTAGCCGTCATCAGCTTCCATTCACTGGAAGACAGGCTCGTTAAACAATTCATACGCAGACTTAGCAAAGCCCCAGACCCCAACATAGTGGGGTGGGCCGCACACGATGCCTGGCAGCCGACACTACAGCTCATCACACGCAAAGCTGTCAAAGCATCCGACACAGAAATTGAAAGCAATCCCCGCAGCCGCAGCGCTCGCCTGCGGGTGGCAGAAAAAATAGAGTAACAAGGAACGAAATTGGAAACAGAGACGAAAAAGTGACAAGGTGACAAGGTGAGCGGATGATATAGACTTGCCACCAGCAGCTTGCCACAAATTCAATCTCCAATCTCTAATACCCAATCATCTAAATAATGGCCGCAGTGACAAGAAGAACGAGAGAACAAGCACGCCGGCTGCGCCGGTTATCAGAAGCACAAGCCGCCCTGGGATGGGGGGTTATTTTAATTTTGATTGCGCTGCTGGGCACAGTGTACTTGCGGCAGTCCAGCCACACCGCCACCATTGGCCGCCGCGTACAAATTTTGCAAGATGATTTAGACCGGCTGAAACTGGAAAATGCCGACATTGAACGACGTATTGCAGAAGCACAGTCCCTGGAAAGGCTGCAAAATCGGGCACTGACCTTGGGTTTTCAACCAGCTCACCCGGACGATGTGGAATATCTGGTCGTTCCTAATTACCCAACAGAAACGGCCGAACCAATGACCATTCTCAACCCGCCGCAGCCAACACCAACGGCCGTTCCCATCGAAACCATGTCCGAAGCCATTTGGCTCACCCTTTCCAACCGGGTAAACAGTCTGATTCGTGGAGAAGCCAGTGAACAATAGTCAACAACGCCGACTCTGGATCGTCGTAACCGGACTCATCTTTGCCATATCCATCATCATCATCCGGCTCTTCGTCTTCCAAATCGTACAAGGGCCAGAATGGGCATCCCGACTGGTTGATGAAGAAATCGTTGTCGCTCGCCCAGAACGCGGCATCATTCTAGACCGAAACGAAGCTGTATTAGCCGCAAACACGGCCGAATACCGCATTGGCGTCTCGCCGCGGCTGGTTGACAACCCGGAAGAATTAGCCACCATCCTGACATCCATTTTGCAGCAGCCCCGCTACGAAATTTTGCAAAAACTGGAATCTCCCAACACATACGAAACGTTAGCCGCCAGCGTCCCCATTGAAACAGCCAACCTCATTTGGGCACTGGAAGAAGAAAGCCTGCAAGTAGATGTGCTGCCCCGCCGTTTCTACCCCCAGGGCGAATTGATGTGCCACACACTTGGCTACGTCGATTTTGACGGCCAGGGCGGCGCAGGTCTGGAAGCATACTACCAAAGCGAATTAGCCGGAGAAGCCGCCAGCGCCCGTGTCAAAATTTCGCCACTGGAATTTCAGGAAAGCGTCATCGCCCGCGAAGGAGCAGACCTGGTGCTGACCATCGACCGGTCGGTGCAGTACCTGGTGGAACAACATCTGGCGCGTGCCCTACAGGAACACGGGGCTGAGAGCGGCGAAATTATTGTGATGGATCCACGCACCGGGGCCATTTTGGCAATGGCCGCCCTGCCCTGCTACAACCCGGAACGCTACTACGAATACGCGCCTACCCCGGAAGAAATTGAAGCAGCAGAAGAGGCTGGCATTGAACTGAAAAATGTATTGCAAAACCCACTGGTTACTAACCAGTATGAACCCGGCTCTGTAATGAAATTAATTACCATGGCTGCTGCGCTGGATTCCGGCACGGTGACCCCCCAAACCACCTACTACGATGCGGGCGTGCTGGAAGTTGGCGGGCATCGAACTGTAAACTGGGATCGTTCTGCCCCCGGCACAGTGGACATGACAACCTTGTTAGCCCGTTCCTTAAATGTTGGTGCGGCCACATTGGCTACCTGGATGGGGCCGGATACTTTTTATGACTATATGCGGCGATTTGGTTTTGGCCGTACCACCGGCATTGATGTGATGGCCGAGTGGCCAGGCGATATGCCCTTGCCGGGCAGCCCAAACTGGACGGAGTCATTTTTGGCAACGAATAGTTACGGGCAAAGTTTGGCGGTTACGCCGCTGCAAATGGTAACGGCCGTTTCCGCTTTAGCCAATCACGGTGAATTAATGCAGCCTTATGTAGTACAAGAAATGCGTGGTCACGGCCAAACCATCATCCACGAGCCAGTTTCTTTGGGGCAGGTTGTTTCGCCGCAAGTTGCAGACCAGGTGACTGCCATGGCAATTACGGCCGTTGCCAATGAAGTAGGCGCGGCACAAGTACCCGGCTACACCGTCGCCGGCAAAACCGGCACAGCCCAAATTCCAGACTGGAGAAACGGCGGTTACCATCCCACCGATGTCATCGGCTCATTCATCGGCTGGCTGCCCGCCGATAACCCGGAAATCATCATCCTGGTCAAGCTGGATCGTCCCAAAAGCGCACCCTGGGGTTCGCAAACGGCCGCACCCGTTTTTTCTGACCTGGCACAAGACCTGGTCGTCATGCTCAACATTCCACCAGACACCTACCGGCTGCAAGCGGAAATTACCGCAGCAAGATTAAAAAGCCCGTAAGCCGTGAACCGTATGCCGTATGCCGTATACCGTAAACCGATTACGGAATACGGATAACGGAATACGGGCTACAGAACACGAAACATCGTAACTATGCTAACAATAGCGCACTTTCTCGAAACATTATCTGATTTTTCCGGCACCAGCTCCTTGCCGGATTTGTCGTCTGTGGTGCTGGACAGCCGGGAAGCAACACAAGGCTCACTTTTTGTGGCACACAAAGGGGAGCATGTGGATGGGCATGATTATGTGGAAGCTGCGTTTGCCAATGGCGCGGTGGCAGCACTGGTGTCACGGCCGTTTCCCAACTACACCACCATTGACTTACGCCAACCCCACCCCACTCTGCCCGAAACCATCAACACACCCATGTGCCTGCTGGTGGACGATACCATTCTCGCCCTGCAAGAGTGTGCCAAAGCATGGCGGCAAAAATTTCCGGTAGAAGTGATTGGCATTACCGGCAGCGTGGGAAAAACCTCCACAAAAGAGTTAACCCACGCCGTTTTGTCTGAAAAATTCAACACGTTTAAGTCGCCGGGCAACCGAAACAGCATTTTGGGACTGCCACTGGCGTTGTTCTCGTTACGGCCGTCCCATCAACTGGCCGTGCTGGAAATGGCTATGTATGTCGAAGGCGAAATTGCTCGCCTGTGCGAGCTAACCCAACCCAAAATTGGTGTCGTTACCCTTATTGGGTCGGTACATTTGGAACGAGTAGGCAGCATGGAAGGCATTGTCCGCGCCAAACGCGAACTGGTAGAAGCCCTGCCAGCCGACGGCGTTGCCATTTTGAACAAAGATGATGAGCGGGTGATGAGCATGGTTGACCATACAGCCGCCCGTGTATTTACTTATGGCCTGAATCCAACGGCCGATTTGTGGGCCGACAATATCCGTTCCATGGGGCTGGATGGCGTGCAGTTTACCCTGCACCACGCCGGGGAATCGGTACACATGCAAGTGCCCATGCTGGGGCGGCACAGCGTCCACATTTCGCTGCGGGCGGCGGCTGTGGGGCTGGTAAAGGGATTATCCTGGGGCGAAATTGCACGCGGGTTAAGGCAAACGGCCGTTGAGCTGCGGCTGGTTGCTGTACCCGGCCCCAAAAATTCCGTCATCATTGACGACACATACAACGCCAGCCCGGAATCTGTGTTGGCCGCCCTAAACTTGCTCGACGATTTGGATGGGCGGCGGATAGCTGTGCTGGGTGACATGCTGGAGCTTGGATACGTAGAGGAAACATCCCACCGGCTGGTTGGCCGCCGGGCGGCAGATGTCGCCCAAACATTGGTGGCAGTTGGCCCGCGTGGCCGCTGGATTGGTGAGGAAGCCCTGGCTGTAGGTATGCCGCCAGACCAGGTACATTTTGCGCCGGATGCGGCAACGGCCGTTCCCCTGCTGGCAGACCTTATCCAGCCAAACGATTACATACTGATAAAAGGATCATGGGGCATGCGCATGGATCGCATTGTTGCAGCCCTGAGTACAGAATAATGGCATTTGCATTAAGCGTTAGCGGCGTCACCTTTTTGGTAGCAGTTATTTGGGGCAGTCCCCTCATTGAACTGATGCGCCGTCTGCGCCTGGGAAAAAATATCCGCATCGACGGCCCCCAAAGCCATATGGCAAAAATGGGTACACCTGCCATGGGTGGGCTGCTCATTGTTGGCTGGGTTGTTGTGGTCAGTCTGGTTGTCAATGCGGTGCAGTTAGTTAAAGCACGAGAGATAGCCCAAAGTGTGGTCATCCCATTGGGTGTCATGGTGGCTTACGCCATTTTGGGCGGCATTGATGATTACCAGGGATTCCGGCTGCGTCCCGGTGAAGGGATGCGTGCCCGGGTGAAAATCTGGTTTCAGCTTGGCATTGCACTGGCGGCGGCACTGCTCATTTATTTTGTAGTGAATAAAGGACAGGGGTTAACGGCCGTACCCACCATCCCCTACACCCTCGACATCGGCCTGCTCTACATCCCCATCGCCGTCATCATCATCGCCGGCACAGCCAACGCCGTCAACATCACCGACGGGCTAGACGGGCTGGCCGGGCTAATTTCAGCCACAGCCTTCGCCGCCTACGGCATCATCGCCTTCTTGCAGGTAAACGACGAAAACTACATCACCACATTCTGCTTTATTACTGTTGGCGCCAGCTTCGCCTTCCTGTGGTTCAACGCCAAACCAGCCCAAATGTTCATGGGCGACGTTGGTTCGCAAGCACTGGGCGGCGCGCTGGGCGTGGTGGCTTTATTAACCAACCAATGGCTCATCCTGCCCATCATCGCCATCATTCCCATTGCCACCATGCTTTCCACCACACTGCAAGTCCTTTACTTCAAAGCTACCGGCGGCAAACGGTTGTTCAAAATGGCGCCTTTGCACCATCACTTTGAGCTAATTGGATGGAGTGAAACGCAAATCGTACAGCGATGGTGGCTTATTAGCCTGCTGGCAGCGATGGTAGGCATTGCTTTGGCATTGATTTAAGCAGTTCAGCCAGTCAGCAGTTCAGCTTTTAGCTGACAAGCTGAATGGCCGACAAGCTAACAAGCTGAAATGGACGCATTCACGGGTAAACGATTGGTTATTTTAGGACTGGCGCGGCAGGGAACGGCTCTGGCCAGATTTGCCGCTCAGGTTGGCGCAAAAGTCGTTATATCCGACTTACGGCCTGCGGAATCTGTACAGTCAGCATTGGCACAATTGGCCGATTTGGAAATTGAGTTTGTATTGGGAGAACATCCGATGAGTTTATTAGAAAACACAGATTATTTGGCAATTAGCGGCGGTGTGCCTGCCAATGCCCCATTGGTGCAAGAAGCTCGCAAACGGGGCATTGTGGTAACCAATGATTCTCAGGAATTTGTAAAGCGTGCGCCAACGGCCGTTATCGGCATCACCGGCTCCGCAGGCAAAACCACAACAACCGCCCTCACCGGCGTCATCGGGCAAATTGCCGGGCGGCGCACCTGGGTGGGTGGCAACATTGGCAAGCCGCTGATTGCCGATCTGCACAAAATGGAACCGGACGACATGGTGGTGCAAGAACTTTCCAGCTTCCAACTGGAAATTTGGGAACACAGCCCCCATGTGGCGGCCATTCTCAACATTACGCCCAATCACCTCGACCGGCACAAAACGATGGCCGCTTATGCCAATGCAAAAGCCAACATCTTGCGCCACCAAACAAAAGACGATATTGCCGTATTGTGCGCCGATGATGCTGGCGCAATGGCCTTGAGAGGGTTAGTCAACGGCCGTTTACGCACATTCAGCCGTCTGCACCCCGTCAACGACGGCGCATTTGTCCACGACGGCTACATCTGGCTGCGCAACGGCAAAGACGTACCCGTTATGCCCGTCGCCGATGTCCGTCTGCGCGGCGAACACAACATTTTGAACGTCCTGGCCGCCTTGACACTGGCCGATTCCGTCGGCATTGACCCGCAGGCAATGGTACAGGCCGTCAAAACCTTCCAGGGTGTGGAACACCGTTTGGAACTGGTACAAACCCGAAACGGCGTGCAGTGGATTAACGACTCCATCGCCACAGCCCCGGAACGGGCAATGGCGGCGCTGGCCTCATTTAACGAACCCATCATTTTGCTGGCAGGCGGCAAAGACAAAGAGATGATTTGGGATGATTGGGCACACACTGTACGCAAGCGGGTAAAGCATGTGGTGTTGTTCGGCGATTTGGCCGACCTGCTTGCCCAAAAATTGGCGGGTATGGAAAACATGACCCGTGTGTCTACGTTGGAAGAGGCGGTGGCGGTGGCAGCAGAAACGGCCGTTTCCGGCGACATCGTTCTGCTTTCACCCGGCGGCACCAGTTTCGACGCATTTCAAGACTTTGCCCAGCGCGGAGAAACATTTCGGCAGCTCGTAAAGGCACTGTAACATGACAACGATCAACATCGTCCGCAAACACACCAACCGCGTGGAAAACCGCGTCAAATACCAGTTTGACTACTGGCTGCTGCTGGCACTGGCCGGTCTGCTCGTCGTGGGACTGCTTATGGTCTATTCCACTACCTTCGACTACGGCTTTCGCTGGCGCGATGGCGACACTACCTACTTTTTCCGCAGGCAGTTAGCCGCAATGGGATTAGGACTCGTCGCCCTGATTGTGATTTTGCAGTTCGATTATCATGTCCTGCGCCGCTATTCCGTACTCATCATGGGTGTTACGCTGGTTGGGCTAATTATCGTCCTCTTTTTGGGCGAAATTTTCCTGGGGGCGGCGCGCGGCTTCTTTGAAGGTTCTTACCAGCCATCAGAAGTCGCCAAACTGGCTACCATTTTGTACATTGCCCACTGGCTCTCCTCAAAAGGCGACCGCATCAAGCTCATCAACTATGGCTTGCTGCCCTTCTCGTTTATCGTTGGACTGGTTTGCGCCTTGATTGTGCAGCAGCCCGACCTGTCAACGGCCGTTCTCATTGCCCTTGTCAGCTTCACCATGTTCTTCATTGCCGGTGCAGATTGGCGGCAATTTGCGCTGGCCGGACTGGTTGGCGGTGCGGTTTTCCTAATTCTCATCAACACCCTGCCCCACGCCGCTGAGCGCGTAGAAGATTACACCATCGGCCTGCGAGACCCCTTCCAGGCTAGCTGGCAAGTACAGCAAGCCCTCATTGCCCTGGGGCTTGGCGGCTGGACGGGTGTTGGTCTGGGGCAAAGCATTCAAAAATTTGGGGCACTGCCCTTAGCCCACACCGACGGCGTGTTTGCCATTGTCGGTGAAGAGTTGGGGTTGGTAGGTACGCTGTTGGTCATTGGCCTGTTGGCACTGCTGGTATGGCGCGGCATTCGCATTGCCCTGGCCGCCCGCGACAGCTATGGCTTTTTGCTGGCAGTGGGCATTACCAGTTGGATGGCGTACCAGGCGTTGATTAACATTGCAGTGATTACGGCCGTTATTCCCTTTACCGGCATTCCACTGCCCTTTTTAAGTTACGGCGGCTCCTCCCTGCTGTTTTCCATCATCGGGGTAGGCATTTTGCTCAACATTTCCCGCGACACAGCAATTAGCCGCAAAGAGCAGCCGCGAATCGTGAATAATGATTCATAATGGGTCTTTACCAAATAGTGTGCCCCTAGCATGTGGCATGTGGCAAGTGGTATGTGGCATGTGGCAAGTGGTATGTGGCATGTGGCAAGTTATCTCTGGAAACAACAACCTGCGACCTGCCACTTGCAACTTGCGACTTGCAACCATCTTTCAAGCACACTATTTAGCGATGAGCCTTCATAATGAACGCGCTTTAATCTTTAATCATGAATCTTCAATCTTTACTTTAATCGTTAACTTCTTATGAAACTTTTGGTTTGTGCAGGTGGTACAGGTGGTGGCATTTATCCCGCATTAGCGGCCGTTTCCGCTTTGCGTAAACGTGCTTTGCCAACTGACCACATTTTATGGGTCGGCACAAAAGGCGAAATGGAAGAAAAATTGGTTCCGCGCGAAGGGTTGAATTTGACAACCATTCGCGGCGGCGCAATAGCAGGCGTGTCACTGCCGAAAAAAGTAATCAATGGGGCGAAATTGGCCTGGAGTGTGGGCACGGCCGTATCCCTTGTGCGGCGTTTCCAGCCCGATGTCATGTTTATGACCGGCGGCTACATGGCCGCACCCGTCACCATTGCCTGCCGTCTGCTTGGCGTGCCTATCGTCATCTACCTGCCAGACGTAGAACCCGGTGCATCCATTCGCTTTGCCGTGCGCCATGCGGCCAAAATTGCCGCCACCACAGACGGCTCTGCCCAATACGTGCCCGTCGAAAAGCTGGTTGTTACCGGCTACCCGGTGCGGCCTGAACTGCGCGCGGCCACCCGGCTAACAAAGGCGGAGGCGCTGTCGCAATTTAACCTGACTCCAGACCGCCCCACCCTGTTTGTCTTTGGCGGCAGCCGGGGCGCATGGGCAATTAACGAAGCGCTGATGACCCATTTGCCTGCGCTGTTGGAAAAAGCGCAAATCATCCACATCAGCGGCACACTGACATGGGACAAAGTGGCCGCCAATGCGGAAACATTGCCGCCCGAACTGCGCCGTTATTATCGGCCGTATCCTTACCTGCATGGTGAAATGGGCGCGGCTTTCCGCAGTGCTGACCTGGTGCTGTCTCGTGCCGGGGCCAGCATGTTGGGCGAAGCACCTGCCTTTGGTGTGCCCGCCATTCTCACCCCGCTCACCTGGGCCTGGCGCTATCAAAAGGTCAATGCCGATTATTTGACAGACCGGGGTGCGGCCGTGCAGTTGACGGATGACCGGCTGGTGGATGAACTGCTGCCGACGGTGACGGATTTGTTGTTTAACCGGGAACGATTGGCGGCAATGGCAGCGGCATCCAAGGCGCTGGATGTGCCGGATGCTGTGGACAGGCTGGCGGATGTGATAACGGCCGTTGCCCGGCAAAAAGAGGGAGTAACTGCATGATCAGCCTGGAATCACTCTTCTGGCTCATGATAATTTTCTTTGCCATCATCGGGGCACTGCGCGGCTGGACACGCGAAGTCATTGCCATGTCCGGGCTTGTCCTGTCCCTGTTTGCCTTAAACCAATTTGGCGACACATTGATGGGATTTATCCAAACTGACCCCAACGCACCCATCACTGTAGACATGCAGCGACAGCGATTTTACATTATGGCGATAGGCCATTTAACGATTGCCTTTTTTAGCTACCAGGGGCCAACCATTGTGGGCGGCCGCATTGGTGACCGGCTGCGTGTTCGTGACAGCGTGCAAGACAAACTGTTGGGCGCAATTGTGGGCGCAATTAATGGGTATTTACTGGTCGGTACATTGTGGGCATTTTTGGAGATGAACCTGGCACCAGATGGCAATTACCCGTTTGATTTGACGACGCTGGTTCGCCCGGGGTTTGGCAATGTGCCGCCGCTGGATATTATGAACAATTTGCCGCTGCCGCTGTTGGCGCCTTATCTGCCAATTTTGGTTGTGGTTGTCTTTCTCTTTGTCATTGTGGTGATGATTTAATGAGTAATTTTGTGTTGAAACCCGGTACGCATTTGCATATTGTGGGCATTGGCGGCAGTGGCATGTCGGCGATTGCCCGTGTGTTGTTGGGGCGCGGGTTTAGAGTGTCTGGCTCTGATATGCGGATGAATGAGGAAACGGCCGTTCTCCAGCAAGAAGGCGCATCCATTTTCAACGGCCACAATGCCAGCCACATTCAAGGCGCAGACGTCGTCGTCATTTCTTCCGCCATTCCGCAAGACAACCCGGAAGTGCAAGCCGCGCAAAAAGCCGGCATTCCTGTGCTAAAACGCGCTGACCTGCTGGGGCATTTGATGGCCGATGATATTGGCATTGCCGTGGCCGGATCTCATGGCAAAACCACAACAACCGGCATGATTGCCCAGCTTTTATTGGCCGGTGAACTGGATCCCACGGTTATTTTGGGAGGTAAACTGGACTTTTTGGGCAGTAACGGCCGTTACGGCGAAGGCGACTTCTTCATCGTCGAAGCCGACGAATACGACCACATGTTCCTGGGACTGCGGCCAGAAGTGATCGTCATCACCAACATAGAACACGACCACCCCGACATCTTCCCCACCCCGGAAGCATACCGCAGCGCCTTCCGCCAATTTATTCAACTACTGCCAAAAGGCGGCCACCTCATCGCCTGCAGCGAAGACGAAGGGGTACAGGCCCTGCTGGAAGAACTAGAGTTGAGCGGGCGCGATGTCACAACCTACGCCATCGGGCGTGATAACAAAACCGCAGACTACATCGCCCTGGACTGCCGTCCCAACCAGCTTGGCGGCACCGACTTCCTCATTGAATCGGAAGGGCAAATGATTGGCCTGGCTCGCCTGCGCGTGCCCGGTGACCATAATGTTCGCAACGCATTGGCCGCCACCATTGTCGGGCTGGATGTGGGACTGGATTTTGAAACCATTCGCAAAGCATTGGCCGAGTTTGGCGGCATCTCCCGCCGTTTTCAGATTATCGGCGAAGCAGGCGGCGTAACCATCATCGATGACTATGCCCATCACCCCACCGAAATTCGGGCAACATTGGCCGCCGCCCGCCAACGCTTTCCCGGCAGAAGAGTGTGGGCCGTGTGGCAGCCACACACATACAGCCGCACCAAACAACTTTTTACTGAATTTTCGCAGGCATTTACAGATGCGGATCGTATCATTGTGCTGGATATTTACCCCAGCCGGGAAAAAGACACACTAGGCATGGACAGCGGTCAAGTTGTGGCCGCCATGCCCGCAGATAAGGCCGTCCACATTGGCAGCCGTGAAGAAGCAAGTGAATATTTGCTAGACAGGATTCGCCCGGACGACGTGATTTTGACGCTCGGCGCCGGGGATGGCAATGTTGTTGGAGAATGGGTGTTGGCGGGTTTACGCAAACGCCTGGAGGGCAAGTAAAGGGAAAAGCAAAACATGGAATTGGACACAACCATTCAAGAATCTGTTATCCAGCGATTTCGGAACGTTTTTGGCGACAAACTCCAGTTGAACGTGCCGTTGAGCCGGTTTACATCTGCACGTGTGGGCGGCCCGGCTGAACTGTTTTTAACGGTACACAGCGGCACAGAACTGCAAACAGCCGTTGAGCTGGCCTATGCCCAACACCTTCCCTACTTCATTCTGGGCGGTGGTTCCAACATCCTGGTAGCCGATGCCGGTGTGCGCGGGCTGGTCATCATGAATCGTGCCAAATCCGTCACCTTCCGCCACTCCGGTGCAGGCGTGGTTTGCACCGTCGAGTCTGGCATGAACCTCTCTTCGCTGGCACGACAATGCATTGGCAAAGGTCTAGGCGGACTGGAGTGGGCCATTGGTATTCCGGGAACAGTTGGCGGGGCTGTGGTCGGTAATTCTGGTGCACATGGCGGCGATATGAGTCAAATTTTGCGGGCAGTTTCCGTCTGGGAGCCGGGACGCGGCGTGCGCATTTATGGCAACGAAGAGATGGAATACAGCTACCGGGACAGCATTCTCAAGCGGGAACAGGACAAATTCCGCCCGCGCCGGGTTGTTATTTCGGCAGAATTGGTGCTAACGCCAGAACCGGCCAATGTGCTGCTGGCACGCGCCGACGCATTTACCGCTCGCCGCAAGCAAACTCAGCCCGGTGGCGCCAGCATGGGATCGATGTTCAAAAACCCTGAAAATTATTATGCCGGTTATTTGATTGATACGGCGGGTTTGAAAGGGTTTAAGGTTGGTGGCGCTTCTATTTCTGAAAAACACGCCAATTTCTTTGTGAATAATGAGGAGGCAACGGCCGAAGATATTCGCACCTTGATTGCCGAAGCGTGGAATGTGGTGCGCGAGAAGTTTGGTGTGGAAATGGAATTGGAAGTGGAATTGGTTGGCAAGTGGCAGTTTGAGGAGGAATGATAGTTAATGATTGATGGTTAAAGGGCTGTTTTCGCTTTAATTTTTAATCTTGAATCATTAACTTGTTTAAGTCATGAAAGTTCGAGTGGGTGTTATTTTTGGTGGTCGCTCTGGTGAGCATGAAGTTTCCTTGCAGTCGGCGCAGTCTGTGATGCAGGCGCTGGACAAGGAGAAGTATGACGTTGTGCCGATTGGGATTACCAAAGACGGCCGTTGGCTGACAGGCAATGTGGTAGATGCCTTGACAACAGGCGGCGAGGCTGAAACAGCTACTTTGCTGCCAGACCCCAAATCGGGTGCGCTGCTGAAGGTGGAAGAGATAACGGCCGCACCCGCCCGTCTGTCGGCTGTGGCTGAGCTGGATGTGGTGATTCCTGTGCTGCATGGCACGTATGGCGAAGATGGCACAGTGCAGGGGCTGCTGGAATTGGCAGATTTGCCCTATGTGGGGGCTGGTGTGGTTGGCTCTGCGGTGGGCATGGATAAGGCGATGTTTAAGTATGTGATGACGGCGAATGACATTCCTGTGCTGCCCTGGCAGTTGGTCATTAAGCATGAATGGCAGAAACGGCCGTTTGCCATCATCGAGTCATTAGAAGCCGCCCTACCCTACCCGATGTTTACCAAACCGGCCAATTTGGGTTCCAGCGTGGGCATTAGCAAGTGCCGAAACCGGCAGGAACTGGAGGCCGGGTTGGCGGAAGCATTCCGGTATGACCGGCGGGTGGTTGTGGAGCAAGGCATTGTTGCCCGCGAGCTAGAAGTGGCTGTGCTGGGGAATGATGACCCTGCCGCCAGCATTATTGGCGAGGTACGGCCGCGTCGTGATTTTTATGACTATGTCGCCAAATACCTGACAGAACCGGGTTCTGAAGAAGATTCTGAATTGATTATTCCGGCGGAGTTGGATACGACCGCAGCCGAGGAAGTGCGTGCGTTAGCCATTCGCGCGTATAAAGCCATTGATTGTGCCGGGTTAGGTCGTGTGGATTTGCTGATGGACAAGGAAAACGGCCGTTTATACCTGAACGAAATCAACACCATGCCCGGCTTTACCCGCATTTCCATGTATCCCAAATTGTGGGAAGCCAGCGGCCTAAGCTACACCGCCCTTTTGGACAAGTTGATTGCTCTGGCCATTGAACGCCACGAGGAAAAGCAGCAGTTAAAACGCGATTTTCAAGCATAGGCAAACCGCAAAAAGTTAGCGAACATAGATTATTTTTGTATTGGAGAACGGATGACAAGCAGGCAGCCTGGAAAACAGTTGAAAAAACAGCCCCGTATGCGGCGGGTACGGTCGGCAACGGCCGTTTCCATGCCACAGGTTAGCATGCCGCCCACAGCCAAACGGCGGCGGCGGCGCAACAGCCGCCTGCGCCTGCAAGCACCGCTTGCCATGCTCAAAAATATCCTCTTCACCGCCCGTTGGATCAGCCTGGGCTTGCTTGTGCTAACCATTTACGCCCTGTATGCCATTGGCATGAACGAGGCATTTTACCTGACAACCATTCCCGTTGAAGGCAATGTGACCATTCCAGCCAATGAAATCGCCCAGGCGAGTGGGCTGGCTGGCATCCATGTGTTTGCCGCCAATCCTCATGATGCCGCTGCCAAAATTGCGGCCGTGCCCGGCATTATTTCGGCAGAAGTTACGTTAAGCTGGCCGAATCAGGTACATATTTCAGTGCAGGAAGATTCGCCAATTGCTGTCTGGCGGCAAAATGGTCAGTCGTATTGGGTGTCTGAACAGGGCAGCTTGATTCCTGCCCGAACTGGCGCAATTGGCTTGTTGACGATTGAGGCGGTGAACATACCAGCAGCACAAACCAATGTGATGACAACGAGTGTGGCCGGGGAAACGGCCGTTACCGGCAGCGTCCCCACCTTTATCCCCAAAGATGTCCTGACCGGCGCACTTTTATTACGCCAGCTCCGTCCGGAAATCAACCAACTGTACTACGACCCATCCGGCGGACTGTATTACCAGGACGGCCGTGGCTGGCTGGCCTACTTTGGCACCGGCACAGACATGGCACAAAAGCTCGTCGTTTACGAACAAATCGCTGCCGACCTCATCAGCCGGGGCATTACACCCAGCTACATCAGCGTCAGCAACCAAAAGAACCCATACTACAAAGCAGGGCAAAGCTAACCCGCATATTTTAAGGAAGGACGAATGGATTAATGATTACGACAGCAGCATCACAACAGTAACACAAGAGGTATCCGTTCAGATGGAACACAGAGTTACACAAAGAATGCACAAAGTTACACGGAGGATTGAGCGTTTTTCTCAGTGAAACTCCGTAATTTCTCTGTGAATCTCCGTGTAACTGAAGGCTTACCACAAGAGAAAAGAAATTAAGAAAAGAAGCATGGAGACAATTCAAACTCTCCAATCTCTAATCTCCAATCTCTAATCTCTAATTACTAATCATTAATCCCCAAAGGGGTAACCGTAATGGAAGAAATCATTTTTGGACTAGACATAGGGACAACCAAAGTGTGCGCTTTGGTAGGCGCTGTGCGCGGCGGTCAAATGCAAATCATTGGCATGGGCACAGCGCCATCACGTGGCATGCGCAAAGGCATGATCATCGACGTACAAGAAGCCACCGCCGCCATTGCCCAAGCCGTTGAAAAAGCCGAAGAAACATCCGGCTTTCAACTTTCCCATGGTTTGGTCAGCATGGCAGGGGAACATATCAGCGCCACCAACAGCAGCGGCGTCGTTGCCATTGGCAAAAACGAAAATGGTGTCACCAAACAAGACATCGAACAAGCGCTGGACATGGCACAAAACATCCCCCTTCCCTATAACCGCCAAATTGTCCATATCGTGCCTCGCCGCTACACCATAGATGATCAGGATGTACGCCGCCCCATTGGTATGCACGGTTTCAAGCTGGAAGTAGAAACCCATATCGTCACCGGAGACAAGCCCTCCCTGCAAAATTTGGCAAAATGTACGGCCGATGTCGGCATCAATCCAGAGGTGTTTGTCCTCAATGCGCTGGCATCTGGAGAGGCTGTATTGGAACCCAGTGAACGCGAAATGGGCGTGATTGTGGCCGACATTGGCGGGGGCACAACTGACATTGCGTTGTACAAAGACGGCACAGTTTGGCACACCAAAGTCATTCCGGTTGGCGGCTATCACATCACCAATGACATTGCCATCGGCCTGCGTGCCCCTTACGAAGTGGCAGAAGAAGTCAAAATACAGTATGGCGACTGCCGCCCGGACCAGATTAACCCGGAATACGTTTTCACGGTGGAGCCATTTGGCGGCGAAAAGATTCAAGTTGGCCGCCAGGATTTGGCTTATGTGATTGAAGCCCGTGTAGAAGAGCTTTTCCAGCTTGTACTAAAGGAAATTAGCCTTTCCGGGTACGACGGCATGCTGCCCGCGGGCATTGTGTTAACAGGCGGTTCGGCCAATTTGCGGGGCATGACGGAAGTGGCTGAACGTGTGCTGCGGGTTCCGGCACGGGTTGCCCGGCCCAAGAATATGCTTGGCCTGGTGGAAACGCTGCAAAGCCCGGCTTATGCCACCAGTGTGGGGCTGCTGCGCTGGATGCAAAACGAAAATAATCACTACCAACCGCGCTCCCGTCATGGTGAATGGAGCCGCCGGTTTAATAATTTTATGAAGGCACTTTTGCCGGGTTAGATCGAAGGGCTGCGAAAGACCTTTCAATCTCTCATTTCTGAAAACGAAAACAGCAATTAACCAAGTTTATAGAGGGGTAGGATGATGAATCAAATGGAATCAAAACAACAGGTACAACCAATGCCTCGTGCAGAGGGAACAGCACTCATTCGTGTGGTGGGTGTTGGCGGAGGTGGTAATAATGCCATTAACCGCATGATTGAAGAAAATATTGTGGGCGTGGATTTTATTGCTGTGAATACAGATCAGCAGGCTCTGACACAAAATCTGGCCTCTCAAAAAATTGTAATTGGTGAACGGACAACACGCGGTTTGGGGTCTGGCGGGAATCCTGAGGTAGGCGAGAAAGCGGCTGAGGAGTCGCTGGATTTGCTGCAGGAGGCTTTGCATGGCTCTGATATGGTGTTTGTAACGGCCGGTATGGGGGGCGGCACGGGTACTGGCGCTACGCCTTTGGTGGCGAAGGCTGCCCGTGAAGCGGGTGCGCTGACGATTGGTGTGGTCACACGGCCGTTTTCCTTTGAAGGCACCAAACGCAGCCGCACGGCTGAAGAAGGCATTGAAAAGCTCAAGGAGCATGTCGATACCTTGATTGTCATTCCCAATGACCGCCTGCTGGAAACGGCCGACAAGCGCATTTCCCTGCTCGATTCCTTCAAAATGGCCGACGAAGTGCTGCACCAGGGTATTCAGGGCATTAGCGAATTAATTACCGTGCCGGGTCTTATCAATCTGGACTTTGCAGATGTGCAAACCATCATGTCGATGGGCGGTGCAGCGCTGATGGCTGTTGGCCGGGCTTCTGGTGAAGAGCGGGCACGTGTGGCCGCAGAGCAAGCCCTTTCCAGCCGCCTGCTGGATGTGACCATTGATGGCGCGCGCGGCATTTTGTTTAATGTCACCGGCGGGCCGGATTTGAGCCTGTTTGAGATTAATCAGGCGGCGGCCATTATTCGGGAAACGGCACACCCGGATGTGAACCTTATTTTTGGCGCGGTGATTGATGAAAATATGGGTGATGAGATTCGGATTACAGTCATTGCCACGGGTTTTGACCACCAGATGCCTGTGATGCGTCCCATGCGTTCAACGAGTCGTGCGCGGCAGGAAACGGCCGTTTCTGCCACAACCTCTGCTGCTGCTCCGCCCAACCAACCCAAGCGGGACATTGCCCAGCCTTCCCCTTACCGCCCTAATGATTTAGACATTCCGGCATTTTTACGAAAACGTCGCTCCTAACCTGTCATCTT
>CAZRIB010000003.1:20652-28635 GCA_964600035.1 uncultured Ardenticatenaceae bacterium
CGGGTTACGTGTACGAGTTCCAGCCGCTTTTTTTTGCCTGATGTATGGTTTTTCTCTGGTAAACGGCCGTTCTAAATTTTAAGGTATTGTGACAAGAATTGCGCTTGTCTTGACAAATCCCCCATGTTATAATGCCCTACATATCCGCCAAATATGGGAACAAAAACAGTCGCACCCCCCATATATGGCGTATTATGTGGAAAATTCACCTTTTCACCCACATACAGATTTATTGGAACAACTATTACGCTTTTGGAGACCTGAACCTTGAAATGCCCCTACTGCCATCATGAAAAAACCCGTGTAATTGATACCAGCCACGACACACGCGGCGGTACACGCAGACGGCGTGAGTGTGATAGCTGCGGGCAGCGTTTTACCTCCTACGAACGGCCAATTTTGGCTACCCCACTGCTCATAAAAAAAGATGGCACACGCGCAGAATTTTCCCGCGACAAGTTGATGGTCGGCTTGCGCGTGGCGTGCGCCAAACGTCCTGTTGCCGCTGCCGATATTGAGCGTATTGCTGGCGAAATTGAAGCGGAATTGCAGCAAATGGGCAAAGCAGAAGTCCCCAGCCGTATTGTAGGCGATGCCGCCATTCGCAAATTAAAGGAATTGGATGAAGTTGCCTACATTCGCTATGCCATTGTTTACCTCGGCCTTGATGATCTCGAATCTATCCGCAGTGAAATAGATCGATTACTGCACAGCCGCTAATTACATACGTCTTCTTTGTGTATCGCAGGATAGTTTTAGCTGCCCTGTTATTTATGTGTGTTTATGTTTTTTGAGAAAAAGTTTATAGGAGCGTTTTATGTCTGAACAAAATCAAGTATTGGAAGAAAAAAATGTGTCCCGCAATGGCAAAAATGGTAAAGGAAAAACCCACGATGCCCATAGTATTTATTTTAAGGTGGCTGTGCCGAAACAAATTGTGAAGAGAGACGGCCGTATTGTGCCATTTAACAGCCAACTGATAGAAAACGCTCTACGCAAATGTTTTACCAGCCTGGGTAAAGAGCCACAAACACCCGTGGAAGATATAACCCACCAGGTGGTGAATGTGGTCGCCGCCAAATACGACTTACCTACTGTGGAAGGGGTGCAAGACATTGTAGAAATGGTTTTGCAGGCAGTTGGCGAGTATGAAGCGGCCAAACATTACATTCTTTACCGGGCAGAACACGCCAAGTTAAGGGCACAGCGCCCTGTTCCACCGGAAGTACGGGATGCATTCGCCGAATCTGACAAATATTTCCCCACACAGCTGCAAAAATTCCAATTTTATGACAAGTATTCGCGCTTTAATTACGATTACGGCCGTCGCGAAACATGGGTTGAAACCGTTAATCGTGCCGTAGATTACTTGAAAGAGCTTTCTGAATGGAAACTGCCTGCTGAAGATTACGAACGTATCCGTCAGGGTATTCTGGAAATGAAAGTGATGCCGTCTATGCGGCTGCTGGCAATGGCTGGCCCTGCTGCCCGTCGTAACAACATTGCCATCTACAACTGCTCTTACATGCCTGTGGACAGCATCGATTCGTTTGTGGAAGCGCTGATCATTTCCATGAGCGGCTGCGGCGTTGGTTTTTCGGTAGAACGGCGTTATGTGGAACAGTTCCCGCGCATTAAGCGGCAAAAGGGAAATCCGGTAAAAACCTTTGTGGTGCCAGACACATCTGAAGGCTGGGCGGATGCCGTGCGTGTGGGGCTGACGGCCTGGTTTAATGGCGAGGATGTGGTGTTTGACTTTTCTCAGGTACGGCCGGCTGGGGCTGCTTTACGGGTGAAAGGCGGCCGGGCATCCGGGCCGGAGCCTTTGCGCCAGATGCTGGATTTTGCCCGCACGCGAATTTTGGCGCGTCAGGGTTCGTTTTTGCGGCCGATTGATGCCCATGACATTATGTGTGCCATTGGGAATGCGGCCGTTTCTGGCGGGGTGCGCCGCACAGCCATGATTTCGCTTTTTGATTATGATGACCGGGAAATGCGGCACAGTAAGGATGGGGATTTTTGGCGGAATAACAGCCAACGGTGGAATGCAAATAATTCTGCGGTGTGGCCGGAACGTGAACTGACGCAGGCAGAAATTACCCGTTTTGTGCTGGATATGGTGGAAAGTGGTCGGGGTGAGCCGGGTATTTTTAACCGGCGGGCTGCTATTGAAAACCGCCCGGCCAGGAGAAAGGCGGCTGAGTTTGGCACAAACCCGTGTGGCGAGATTTTGTTACGGCCGTTCCAGTTTTGCAACCTCACCAGCGCCATTGCCCGCACGGATGACACCTACGAAACATTGGCAGAAAAAGTAGAGCTGGCCGCCATCATCGGCACAATTCAATCGATGGCAACACATTTCCCCGGTTTGCGTGATCAATGGCGCAAAAATTGCGAAGAGGAACGCCTGCTGGGTGTTGACCTGAACGGACAAATGGACAGTAAGGCTGCCCAAAATCCAGAATATCAGCGCCGCTTGCGAGAAGTCGCCGTGGAAACAAACAAACGGTATGCTCAATTGTTGGGTATTAACCAGAGCGCAGCGGTAACGGCCGTTAAACCTTCTGGCAACTCCTCACAACTTGTCAACTCATCATCTGGTTTACATGCACGTTGGGCGCCCTACTACATTCGCAACGTCCGTGTTGGGGCACACACACCCATCTTCAAAGTCCTGCAAGACACAGGCGTTCCTATGGATCCGGAAAACGGCCAAACCAAAGACAATGCAAACACCTGGGTGATTCACTTCCCTGTAAAATCCCCGGACGGTGCGGTTACGCGCAATGATCGGACAGCTTTACAGCAATGTGATTTTTGGCTGCAAAACAAAATTAATTACACAGAACACAATCCCAGTGTCACCATTACCTACCAGCCCAATGAAGTACTCGATATTATTCGCTGGATATGGGAACACCAGGACAAAATTGGCGGCATGGCCTTCTTGCCCGCATTCGATGCCCAATATGACCAGATGCCTTATGTGGAAATTACGCAAAGTGAGTATGAACAGCTTGCCGCACAGTTTCCAACGATTGACTTTTCCAAAATATACCGGTATGAAGAAGAGGATTTAACGACAGCAGCACAAGAGTTTGCCTGTCTGGCCGGTAATTGTGACATTTAGCCTGTTTTGTCAAAAGCAGTTGTGAATTTTGATGAGAAAGGGTACGGCCGTACCCTTTCTCATCTTTCTCTCATGGTAAGTAAGTACCACTTTGCGCCTATCCAATTGACTATACACCTGGCATCCCCCATAATTTTACTAATTATTCACGCCAGACCGGGTTTTTGTAACCAATATGGTAAGATTTAATCGGAATACTATTAAAAATCAATTTGCATTAGGAGCGGGATGATTATGTATAAACAAGAAGAATCCAAGAAAGAAAAAGAAACCAGGAAAGAACCGAAGAAACTGCCTTACACTGCCCCAGCAATCATTCATGAAAGCGAAATGACTACACGTGCCGGTTCACCAACAGGTGGTGGTAGTAATCCAGCCGGATACGATCCCGCCGATTTGTTTGGCAAATAATTCATTCTTGACAACTGTCTTTTGAAGTATAAAAGGCGTTCTCCAAAAGAACGCCTTTTTTGCGTTCCTTACTCCAAGCCCCAAACCCGTTTTCACCTGAAAATTTATGGCACTACCCCCGGATTGGGAAAAGGCCATTCGCGGAAATCATCCGGGCAGTTATCGGTGTCTCGCCAATGGGGATAACGCTGCAAACTGGTATTGTAAGTGGAAACCAGTGGGCAAGGCACTAAATTGTCATATGCGCCGCTGCCATAAACAACAACATCAACAACCAAATCGTTCCCGTCTCGAAGTAAAACTTCATCACCACTGTTGCCTAACTGCAAGTATGTGGCTGTATCTCCCCAGCTTGTATCGTCAATGAGGTTGGGCACGGCCGTTACTGTTTCCAATATCTCAAAGTCTGGATAACGGCCGTATTGGGCATAAAACCCCGTGGCAGACGCAGCCACCACCAATGTGCTGTCGGCGGCCAGTGTTGTTCCAGACGGAAAACGCCGCAAATCTTCAAAATTCGTGGGAACAACAGCATCTGACAGGCTAAAACCACTCAAATCCACTACATCCCCGGTTGGGTTATACAACTCCACAAATTCGGCATCATCTGCACCAGGGGAGTCATACAACACCTCGCTAATCAAAATGTGGTTAGCCGGCCCAACATACTGATTCATCACCACGGGCAAAAACAGCTCATGCGGCCAATCGCGCCAAAACATTTCAGCCAAATAAGCAAATGCCTCATTTGACTGCACCTGAACAGCCAACTCTCTGTTTCCCTTGCTGGACTGTTCTGTGCCGTTGATACTGCCAATATGGACATACCCCACCCCATTGGCCTGCACCAGCACCATTTTGTTGTGGATGCCCAGCCCGGTAGGGTTGCCGGTGGTACAGGCCATGTCCAGCTGTTCTGCTTCTGCAATTTGGGTAACGGCCGTACACGCAGCCGCATTGCTGGTTGTGGAATTGTCATCATAATAACTGTCCAGCAGCAGCCGTACCGCTGCCCCGCGCCGGGCAGCAGCAATGTACGCCTCCAGTCGCAAATTGGGATCATCTGTGGCATTACTGCTGGATGTGCCCCAAAACGGCCGTTCATCCAACTGCTGCACCAACACCACATCACCCACGCCAGCCCGATTTACCAACCCAATCAAACTGTCCACCGTTCGCAGGCTGTTTTCCGGCGAATGAACCAGTTCAAACATAAACGTCCCCTTAAAAGAGACCGGCTGGCTGTAACGAACGGTATATGTCACCCCGCCCGACTCTGTAACCGGCTGATAAGTGCCCGACGGCAGGCCATAGTCGGGATGAGATGCCTGCCATTGAATCAAGTCATTGTGGTTAGCCGGGTCAAAATCATGCGCAAACAAATCCTCCAGATGGGCAACCACACCGGCGGCATCTGTTACCAATGCCGTGCCGCGCCGCCCCCATGTGCCATCTTCCTTGTTGTCGTCGGGCATGCTGTTATAGCTCAGGTTTTCGCTCAAAATCATGGCGCGTGTGCTGTCAATGAGCATGAATTTGGCATGAAGGTATTTGTAACGGTCATAAATTCGGTTGGCGCTGTCGTTGTACATAAACCAACATGCGCCTCCGGCAGCATCCAACTGCTGGCAGATATATTTTTCCTGATCTGGTACGCCGCCGATGGGGCCGCCTTCCAACAAAACGGTGACGGTAACACCCCGCTGCGCCGCCGCCACAAGGGCATTGGCAATGGCAATGTTTTCAAATGTAAGGGCTTCTATTTGGATTGTGGCCTGGGCGCTGTTGATTTGGTCTACCACGGTGTTGTAAAGATTGTCGGGCGCGACGGCCAGGGTGATAACGGCCGTTTCTGTGACAACATACGGCGCAGCATACCGGTCTAAATCCCAGCCGGGATAGCGCACTTTACGGCCGTCAACCGTGTCGGCGGGGTCTTGTGCCCAATCGGCGGCACTATTTGTGTCTGCATAAAGCTGGCCTGTGGCCTGCACACGCTTGCGGTAGAGCACCTGCCCTTCAGAAGCAAACACATTGGCGACGGTATAAGGCTGCACGGCCGTACCCGACCACTGCCCGGCACAAGCCGCCCCACTGCTGCTGCCATACACCACACAATCAATCGTTGTGCCGCCGCTGTCTTGCAGCACCACTTCATCCCCGCTGTTGGCAAAGCCGGGCCAACTGCCGGAGAGGGCTAAAACTGTGCCGGTATTGCTAATGGTGACGGCCGTGTCCGGCAAAAATCCAAATGCGGTGGCAAAAGCCGCGTCTTCCTTTGCCAGCCAAACGGCCTCATTTGGTTGAATGGTGAGACCTGCGGGCAAAACGGCCGTACTGCTGCCATCAGACAACTGCCAGCCGCCCACATCTACCGGCGTTGTGCCCACATTTCTAATTTGCACTGCTTCGTCTGGTTCCCCACTGGCATACCCGTCGTAATAAACGGCATCAATCAGCACGGTAACGGCCGTGCCTCCTTGTACTGCCTGCACAACCAGCAAAACCAGCCCCATCACCCCAACGAGTGAGAAGCCAATGCCACGCAATTTTTGCCACATAGGGGACTCCTTTTTTGATGATGAACGATTGATGGATTTAAGAGATTGGGAGATTGCAGATTGGAGATTCACCCCGCCGCCTTGTCACCCTGTTACTCGTACACGTAACCCGAAGTCCGTATACCGTTTTCCGACGAACTGACCTGTGGCAGCGTACACGGAAAACAGATTACTGAATACGGATACAAGTAAACCCCATACACAGACAGACGAAAATCCCACGATGGTAACAACATGGCAAGAAAAAAGGCCGCTTTCACGGCCTTAAAAGGATTGATTATTTAAGCGGACAACGCTCGCTGCTACTTCAAAATGGCGGGCAGATAAAGGCGAGAGATGGCCTGCTCCACCGCACCAATGTCACAGGCAGTACCAGACGGGCGTGGATTGCCGCGCTGGTCAACGGCCGTACACGTGGCATCGTTTCCGGCATCCAACAAAGGACTAAACAGCGACGGCACATGTATCATGGTTCCCCCATCACTCTTCAGCGGCTGAAGCTGTGGATTGGTATTAACCACATCTCCGGCGGCAGCCAGTCCGCAGCTTGTATCGTCACTCAAATTGTGCCCGTCAGAAGTGATGGTTCCGGCGCAGTTGGCAAAGCCCTGACTGCCTGCCAGGACGCTGTTTTCCACACGAACCACGTCATTGCTGGCGCTGTCATTTGCAACCGCCACACCGGGCTGGGCAGAGATGTTGTTGTAAATGGTGACGTTGTTCAAAGCGGCCGTTGCTGTAAAAGAGGTGCTTCCGTTATACAAACCCGCACCCAGATCGGCTAAATTGCCGCTTAGCGTGGTGTCGGTTACTGTCAAAATGCCATTGTTAAAGAGGCCGCCGCCATTTTGGGAAACGGCCGTATTACTAAACACCGCACTCTGCGCCAAAACCAAATCCCCGGAATTAGCCACACCACCGCCGCTTTGCTGCGACGTATTTCCATAAATCAACGTTTGGCTAATAAATGCGTCACCAAAAAAGATATGAACGCCTGCCCCTTCAAAACGGGCCGAGTTTGACATAATGGTGCTGTTTTGGACATACCCCACACCCCCAGTCGCAAAAATATCAATGAGAACACCCCCGCCATACCCGGCACTATTCTCTGTTACCGTAATGTGGTCAGCCATCAGCCAAAGTCCAAGATGACTCAAGCCGCCCCCAAAGCTGCTGTTCAACGTCGCCCGGTTACGGTCGATAGTCACATGGGTCATTGTCAACACACCCTGGTTATCAATGCCGCCGCCGTCCCCCCCATTAACAGAGTTATTGGAAATCTCACTATTTTCAATAACAAGCGTGCCATTATTGGCAATTCCCCCGCCGCTGCTAGAGGCTGATGCCCGGTTATTGGTGACGGCCACGTTTTGCAAAAAAGCGGTGCCATCGTTTAGCAGTCCGCCGCCGCCAGACTCGCTGTTGCCGCCAGTCAGGGTCAGGTTTGTTAATGTCAACGTGCCCACGTTGGACACAGCCGGTTCAAAAGAAACAGAACCGCTGCCATCAAGAATGGTGCTGTTTTTGCCTGCGCCAACCAGGGTCACCGTTCGTGTGACGACCAGATTTTCCTGGAAGGTTTCTGGAGCAAGGGTAATGGTTGCCCCATCAGCCACATCGGCAATGGCATCCTGGATATTGATGTAGTAACAGCCGCTAAAGCAAACGTCGTATGTACCGGCCTGGGTGGGTAACGGCCGTAACCCTTTCAGCAGCCCCAGTAACCCAAAAGCCAGTAATCCGGCACACAAAATAGCTGAGATTTTCCTCATTCTTTTCTCCCTTCAAAGTAAAGATTGATGATTGATGATTAATGATTAAAGTGAACACCTCAAGCAAGCATAGTCAGCATTTTTGCTTTGCTAACCGGCTGATTAGCTG
>CAZRIB010000004.1:0-15646 GCA_964600035.1 uncultured Ardenticatenaceae bacterium
GGCAAATAACCAATCTCCAATCCCCCAATCTCCCAATCTCCAATCCCCTAATCTCCCAATCTCTAATCTCCCAATCTCCAATCCCCTAATCCCCCCAACCTCTAATCCCCCCACCAAACCAACACCAGCCCCAAACCACCCCCGGCAAAGCCGCCAGCCCCTGCCCACACCGGCAGCTGCCGCCACACCCAGGCCAATTCCGCCAGTGTAAATTCCGGGCCGTGTGCGTGCAAACCTGTTTTGATGGCCATGAAAATGAGTGTGAAGAGGGATGAGAACGCCCCAAAAACCAAACCAACGGCCGTTAACAACACCACAAACCCCACTTTTGAAAAACGTTTACCACCAACCACGCGCTGAAGGGAAAATGCCAACGTCACGGCCGTTACCCCCACCCCCATCACCACCACACGCCACAACGCCCCCTCCAGCGAAATCCAAACGGCCGTATAAACAAAAAACAGCCACAGAAACGGCCGTAACCCCGGAATCTTCGCCGGAAACACCACCACCGCTACCCTTCAGGCAGCGCCCGCCGCAGCAAACGCACCCAATTCTCCCCCATAATGCCGCGAATATCTGCCTCGCTGTACCCCATTTCCCGCAAAACCGGCACAAGCGCTGGCAAATCAGCCGCACTATCCAGCTCAGCAGGAATATCCTCCGCGCCAAATCCCCCGTCAAAATCACTGCCAATGCCCACATGCGCCGCATCACCCAACACCTGGCAAATATGATCAATGTGGGCCGCCACATGCGCCAGCGTTACCCGTTCCTTGGGTTCCCCACGCTGGTGGTTGGCACGCAAAAAGCGATTGTAAAACACCACCCCAATCACGCCATCCCGTTCACCCAGGCGGCGAATTTGCGTGTCGCTTAACTGGCGTTCACCGGGAACCAGCCGCCGGGCATTGGCATGGGTTGCCACGATGGGGCCTTCATACCGGTCAATGGCTTCCAGCGTGGCCTGCTCGCTCATATGGGTCAAATCCAGAATCATGCCCAGGTCAGCCATTGCTTCCAGCAGGTGGCAGCCATCTTTGGTTAATCCGCCGCCCCCACGCCAGGCGCCAGCGGCATAACGGGTATCGTCCCAGGCCAGACCAACCAGCCGCAAGCCGCGCTCATGCCACATTGCCACCTCTTCCGGGTGGCGAATGGGGTCTGCGCCTTCCATTAACGGCACAATCCCCAGCCGGGGGTTTTCGGTTGCATGGCAGGCAATCACCCAATTCAAATCTGCCTGTGTACCGACAAGCTGAATGGCGGGGTCGGTATCGGCCAGTTGGTGGTAATAATCGAGCTGGCGCATGGCTAACGTGTGGGCTTCATCGGCAGTGGTGTAGGTCATGGTGTCTTCCGGTTCGGAGAAGGGGGTGTTGCCGGGAGAAACAAAAAGTGTGCCAAAGGCCAGCCGCACGCCAGCCTGCCGGATGTCTGGCAAGGAGACAGTGGCCGTGCCCCGCGCACCGGGCTTTTTGGGTTCGGCCGCGCGAATGGCAGAAAGGGGTTGGGTCAGGTTACGGCCGTAATTCAGTGCCGCATATGCCAAATCCAGGTGGGCATCTACAATAAACATGGCACAGCCCCAGGCTATTGAATCAAACGGCGCAAAGCAGCCAGATTAACTGGATCCATCTCCACCTCGTCGCCATTTTCATCGGTTTCACTTTTTGGTGTTTCCAAATGTGCGCCCAGGTCGGCAAAACGGGCATCATTCACAAAATTGGCAAATCCTTGTTCGCCAATAAAGCCGCGCCCAATATGTTCATGACGGTCTTTGCGCGTCCCCAGGTCGTGTTTGCTGTCGTTCAAATGAAAGCATTTAATCTGGTCTAGCCCAATGATGCGGTCAAATTCTGCCATTGTGGCGGCGTAGGTTTCTGGCGTGCGAATGTCGTAACCGGCAGCAAAGACGTGGCAGGTGTCAAAGCAAACACCCAGCCGGGGGTTGTTGACTGCTTCTAAAATGGCGGCGAGATGTTCAAATTTGTAGCCCAGGGTTGTGCCTGTACCGGCCATTGTCTCCAGGCAAACGGTGGTGTGGGAAGCGGAAACGGCCGTTTCATCCAGCAAGCGTGTCAATGCCCGGGCAATGTTTGCCAACCCGGCCTCTTCACCAGCCTTCATATGCGCCCCGGGATGAAACGTCAGCAGAGGAATACCCAAAAATGCGGCTCTTTCCACTTCATCTTTCAACGCCTGATACGATTTTTCCCACAATTCCGGGTCGGGCGAACCAACATTAATGAGATAGCTGGCATGAACCGCTACCGGATGAATGTGGGCGTGTTTTTCGGCGGCTTTTTTATAATTGGCCGCATCTTTCTCTGTCAATGGTTTGGCTTTCCACTGGCGGTTACTTTTCGTAAAAACCAGAATGGAATCACAGCCAGCTTCCTGTCCGCGTGCAAAGGCTTTGTAAACCCCTCCGGCGGCGCTCATGTGTGCTCCTAATCGCATATTTTCTCCCTTGTACAATAATTATTTCACCAAACTTGTTGGGCAAACCAAAAAATAATCCCCTATCAAGGCGAATTATATTAACCATTTGCACGCTTTTTTGTCCAAATATAAATTCCTGCAGCTGCCAGCCCCATAACAAAAAACGAAATCAAGCCGGATTCAGGGCCAAATGCCCCTCCAATGATAATTTCTGGGCCTTGTGTCGTAAAACTAACCAAATGAAATCCCTCAAGCCCACTGACCGGGAAACCCAAAGCGCTTTCAAAAAAATTCCAGCCGATATGCAGTCCAATTGGAAGCCATAATTGCCCCGTTCTTACCCAGCCATAAGACAATAGCACGCCTGCTCCTATAAGGCTTAAAAGAGCTAGCGGATTTATACCCGCATTACCAAGATGCCCAACAGCAAAAAAGAGAGAAGACAATAAAACAGCCCAAATAATATTCATTGCACCTGAGAGATTTTGAAGCCAATACCCTCGGGCAAGGGTTTCTTCCTGAAACCCAATCATCACATAATAAATGATTGCTAAAATCAGTAATGAGAGGCTTTCAGGTTTCCAATCAATCAGCAATGGCTGTCTTATCCATCCAGCCAACCATTCGATGGCAAAAAGAATCAGCATTACTCCTGCACCCAATATAAACCCGAACAACAAATCCCCGATTGATTGTTTGGATAATTCAAATCCTAATGAAGAAAAAGTACGTTTATCCAAAAAATATCGTGCAAGATAAACGGAAGTTATCACACCCAAGAAACCAGCTACCTGGGCAATTGCAATTTTGTAAGTACCCGGAGTCAGTTTTGCAACAGGGAGAATAAATAAACTGAATAATCCTGAAGCAATTACCATTAGAATGAACTGCAGTATTAACCGCCAACCTGTTTGTAATCTTTTTTCTTTTTTGGAATTAAAGAATACTGGGAGGTACATGTTAAGCTTGCTCCTTATGTATAGTAGGTTTGACAGCTAACAGGTGAAATGACAAGTTGTGGAGACTGGATTAAAAGCATCACTCATTCAATTATCACCTGTTATCTTTTCTTCGCCCTCCTATACGATGGTGCTCATTTTTTTGTTTCTTGTTGGCTGTTGATTGTTTCATCATTAATCATCCATCGAGCGGGCAGACCCGATATAGCCAATTGTCTCACTGCCATCCAGCGAATAAATGCCATCACCAACCAATCGCCAAACCCGATTTCCGGCCAAATCCACCACAAACCCTTTTTCGATGCGGCCGGTCACTTCGCCATCCAGTGTGTATAAGGTAGAGCCGATGAGATAGGCAAATTGTTCGCCTTTTCGGTCAATAATTCCGCGCTTCATTTGTATGACCTTTATTGATTGCCAAATAGTGGTCTAGTATCCGCATTCAGTAATCCGTTTTCCGTGCATGCTATCTCTGGTAAGTCTGTCGGAAAACGGTATACGGGCTTCGGGTTTACGTGTCCTAGGGAATGATGTATGAGGCCTGTTCTACGCCATCCGCGTCTAACAAGGTTACTTTTTCGCCGGGCTGCCAAACCGGGCTTTCTAGCTGCCAGTAGTAGTTTGATGTGGTGTCTGTGCCGGTTTCTGTGTGGAGTAATATGCCAGCACCCCCGCCGAATATTTTGACATTGCCAAAGGTGTAAGTCTGACCGCTTTCATCCCGAATTTGCCAGTTTGTCAGGTCTAGTTCGCCGCTGCCCCGGTTGATGATTTGCACGGCTTCTTCGGAGAGTTGGCCAACACCAATGACTTCGCCAATTTGGACGTTGATGTCGCCTGTCTGAGGTGGCACGGTGGGAATGGGGGTGATGGTTACGGCCGTTACCGGTTCGTCAGTCGGCGGCACAGGCGTCGGTTCTTCTTCTACACCACCAACAGGGATGTAGATAATTTGACCAATGTCCAGTGCATTGGGATTAGGGATATTATTGGCGGCGATGATGTCGTCCATTGGCACGCCATACGTGCGGCTAATGTTGGAAAGGGTGTCTCCCGCAACCACAATATGTTCCAAAGGAAGATTAGATGGCGCGGGGGTATCTGTGGGTGTGGGGGCAGCATTGGCAACGGCCGTTACGGCCAACGGCTGTGTAGGCAAAACAATCGGCACACTCTCAACGGCCGTTTCCGTCAATTCCTTCTGCCGATTCTCCCACCAATACAAAATGGAAAGCACCACCACAGCAGAAACCACCACATTCACCAAAATCATAGTCACAATACGACGAGCTGACATACGGTTCTCCTGACTCCTATTCACCGCTATTGTACCCGACCCATGCCCCCTCGCAATAAACACCACACCCCCAACCCAACACAAATTCACTCATTCACCCATTCATCGTCTAATTCGCCCACTCACCCATTCATTGCCCAATTCGTTCATTCAACCATTCGTTGTCCAATTCGCCCATTCACCTATTCATTGTCCACATTTACTTGAACAACCCACACAAATCAGGCAAAATACCCCCACACCACACCACACCCACAACCCGCATTAACAACACCCATACAAACCAGCACATAAAACCATTCACAAACAACCACACCACACACAGAAGGTCAACATGAACCATCCGCTAAAAATACTCTTCATCAGTGCCGAAGCTGCCCCCTTTGCCAAAACCGGCGGTCTTGGCGACGTATGCAGCTCCCTGCCCAAAGCCCTGCACGCAATGGGGCACGACGTACGCATCGTCATGCCCGCCTACCGCAGCATCGAACAAGGCATCCCCGGCGTCACCCCCCTGGACAGGCCCCTCAACGTCCCATTAGGCATCGGCCAGCTTCCAGCCGGCGTCCTCCAGGGAACATTACCAGACAGCAGCGTACCCGTTTACTTCATCGCCGAACAGCACCTCTTTAACCGCGACAACATCTACGGCTACGGCGACGATGTTTACCGCTTCGCCTTCTTCAGCCGGGCGGCACTCGCCCTCATCCCCTACCTCAATTGGCGGCCAGACGTTGTCCATGCCCACGACTGGCACACGGCACCAGCCATTACCTGGCTGGCAACCAGCGGCCAGGCCGAAGACAGCTACCGGGGCATTCCATCCATCTTCACCATTCACAATCTGGCACACCAGGGCAAAACAACCTGGGACATCTTCCACTACCTTGGCATCCAAACCCATGGGTTATATGAAGAAGGCTACAACGAAGTCAACTTCATGGCACGCGGCATCTACCACGCCACACTTGTCAACACCGTTAGCCCCACCTATGCCCGGGAAATCATGACACCGGAAGGCGGCGCCGGGCTGGATGGTCTGCTGCGACATCGCCATCAGGATTTACACGGCATCCTCAATGGCATTGATTACCAAAAATGGAATCCAGCTACAGATAAACACATTCCCCACCATTTTTCAGTGGACACCCTGGATAAACGCATTCAAAACCGGCGCGCCCTGCAAGCCTACGCCAACCTGCCCCAAAAAGACAACATTCCACTGGTAGCCATGGTCTCCCGGCTGGACTGGCAAAAAGGGCTGGACATAACCGGTCATGTCATTCACCAACTCATGAACGGCTTTGCTGGTGATGCCCAGTTTATTGTTTTGGGAACAGGCGATCCCCAATATGAGAATATGTTTGCCCATATTGCCAGCTATCATCAAGACAAAATGCGGGCCTTTTTAACATATGACGCCAATCTGGCACCGCTTATTTATGCAGGCAGCGACATTTTCTTAATGCCATCCCTGTTTGAGCCATGTGGATTGGGGCAATTAATTGCCATGCGTTATGGCAGCGTACCGGTTGTAAGGGCAACTGGCGGTCTTATTGATACCATTCAGGACGGCATAACCGGTTTTTCTTTTTATAACTACAGCGCAGAAGATTTTTGGCAAACATTGCAGCGAGCTATTTACATTTACAATGTTGATAAAGAAAGCTGGAAAAATATCCAGCGTAATGGCATGATGGCAGATTATTCCTGGGAAAAGTCTGCCCAGGGGTATCAGCAGCTTTATGGCTGGGCTATTTCGCGCTACGCTTAACAGCAACCTTCGCGCCGCTCTATTTTTCTGATAAAATCCCGGACTGCTTTTTAAGTTTTTGTACATCAGACATCCGGTTTTGTGTGGGGTAACATTGCCCTTCATAAAACCGGATGTCTTGTCAATATGCAATACCACAAATGCTCAACATTTCAGCTTAACAGCGAATATGTTGAACGCTTCACACACCATTTAGGAAGAGGACAAATCATTATGCGTTTCCCGCGATCATCAGGTATTTTGCTGCACCCCACTTCCCTGCCGGGACGTTACGGCATTGGCGATTTTGGGGATTCAGCCTACCAATTTGTAGATTTTTTGGTCAACAGCAAACAAAGCCTTTGGCAAATTTTGCCTTTGGGGCCGACCGGGTACGGCGATTCGCCTTACCAGTGCTTTTCAGCTTTTGCCGGCAACCCCCTGCTCATCAGCCCTGACTTGATGGTGCGGGATGGCTATTTGCCTGCAGAAGCCGTGCAAGATGTCCCCGCTTTCCCGACCAGCTCGGTTGAGTTTGGCGATGTCATTCCTTATAAAAACGAATTGCTGCACACGGCTTATGAACATTTTTCCACTCAGGGCACACCTGCTCAAAAAGAAGCGTTTACCCAATTTTGCCAGGAACATGCGGCATGGTTGGATGATTTTGCGCTGTTTATGGCATTAAAGCAGGTGCACATGGCACATGAAGGGGGCGTGTGGAACACGTGGCCTGAGGAAATAGCCCGTCGCAAACCGGAGGCTATGTCTGCCTGGTCTGAAAAGCTGGCCGATGAAGTGGCGGTTCATAAATTTGGGCAGTTTGTCTTTTTTGACCAATGGTTTCGCCTGAAGAAGTATGCAAATGAGCGCGGCATCAAAATTGTGGGTGATATTCCTATTTTTGTGGCGTTTGACAGTGCAGATGTGTGGGCAAATCCGGAGTTGTTTTATCTGGATGAGACGGGGGCGCCGACGGTGATTGCTGGTGTGCCGCCGGATTATTTTAGCCCGACGGGTCAGCGCTGGGGTAACCCGCTTTATCGTTGGGATAAGATGAAGGAAAATGGGTATGCCTGGTGGGCCAGGCGGCTGGAGATGAGTTTTAAGCTGGCTGATATTGTGCGTATTGACCATTTTCGCGGCTTTGAGGCGTATTGGGAGATTCCGGCGGAAGAGGAAACGGCCGTTGTCGGGCAATGGGTCAAAGGGCCAGATGCCGACTTCTTCCAAACCATGCAGGAAAAATTAGGCGAACTACCTCTCATCGCCGAAGATTTAGGTGTGATTACGCCAGAAGTCGTTGCCTTGCGCGACCGGTTCGATTTTCCTGGTATGAAAATTTTACAGTTTGCCTTTGGCGGCGAACGAAACAGTAATTTTTTGCCTCATTTCTTCCCCCACAACTGTGTGGTTTATACGGGCACGCATGACAATGAGACAGTTGTGGGCTGGTATCGCGGTGCGGAAGAATGGGAACGTGACCATTTGCGCCGCTATCTGGCAGTGGATGGGCACGACATTGCCTGGGATATGATTCGACTGGCCTGGATGTCTGTAGCAGATATGGCCTTGACAACCATGCAGGATTTGTTTGGGTTAGGCAATGAAGCCCGTATGAATTTCCCGGGTAAGGTGGGTGGCTATTGGCGCTGGCGGTTTGAAAGCCATATGCTCACAGATTATGTTTCCGGGCGGCTGCGTGAATATTCTGAGCTGTACGGCCGTCTCCCTGAAACACCTGCTAACACATAAAATCAGCGGCTAAAAAACGGCCCAAAAACGGCCGTTTCCATTTGACATTTACCCGCCTGTATGGGAAAATGCCCGTCGCTTCGCCCCTGTAGCTCAGAGGATAGAGCGCTGGCCTCCGAAGCCAGGTGCCCAGGTTCGAGTCCTGGCAGGGGCACACAATCTCTACAAAAAAAGCACCCCAAGATGGGTGCTTTTTATTTTCTAAACCGTATAAACAACAGCCTGTCAGCAATTAATAATAACTGTGTCGGTCACTATAATCATCCTCCATTGCCCAAGATAATTTCAATGGAAACTCCCTTTCCACTTCCAATTCCGTTCCACATTCCGGGCATTTCACAACCTGGTACTGTTTCAGCCCATGTTGAAAGCGTATCCGCGTATCACACGTTGGGCACCGGCCAATTATGGGCTTCTGTTCATTATTTTCCAGCATGATGCCAATCCCTCACTTGGTCATTAACCGTTTCACAACAAGCTGTTTGTTAAAAACCAAACCCGATGAGTCTTATTCAACAACAAATTTAGACTCATTAACCCATCAACCAAAACCTATGGTCATAGTATAGGCAAAAGCACCCCCATTACACAATCCCTATTCTTCAAAAAATTGTGTCAAAAAAACGTTACGAAGCCGGGCCAATAAAGGAATGACCGGTCAAACCTTCTGTCAGGGTAAAAACGCTGGTTAACCAAATTCGGCGAATAGTCAAAAATGGAGAGATAGCGGCGTGTTCATTTTCGGAAAGCGGCCGTACCTGGTAATACCCCGCAAAAAAGGCCTCCGAGGCATGGGGAGATTCCCGGTGCATCAACCCGGAATTGAGCAAAAATGACGCAATATCATAAGCACGCCACCCCATGCCACACAAATCAAAATTAAAAAAGGTCGGATTGTTATCTTCATCAAAATAGGTGCTGGCTTGATGAAAATCTCCGCCAATTGGCCCCCAGCTATCTTCAGTATGGTATGGGTTATCTATCAGGGCTTGGATTTCTGCTTTTGCTTCCTGTGCGGAAATGGTTATCAATTCCAATTCGTCAGCTTTATCTGGATCATCTCCCCAAAACCGTTGAATTCTTGCCAGCGGTTTATCTACCAAAAAGGTCAAATCCATTGGATGGCGTTCATACCGCGGCTGGTACGAGTTTGATACAACGTGGATACGCGCAATTTGCTGGCCGCAGGCAAATAACTGGTTTTCATCATCCAGATTCATTTTACGGCCGTCTGCATAACTAAAAACTGCATAATACCGAATACCTTCAGGTGCCAGCAGCTGTCCTAAAAATTTGCCATCTTTGCGCGGAATCGGAAAAGCAACAGGAATGCCTTGTTCATGCAAAAAATTGAGCCAATCCAGCTCAAACTCATAGTCAGAGCGGCGGCGTTCCAGATGACCCCCATGTTGATACACACGGGCAACATATCTTTCCCCAGATGAGGTGATAATTTTGTAGTGGTCATTGTCTTGTGTGCGAATCATCTTACTGAACAGCTTGCAGATGACCGGCCCGCCAAAGTCGTATTCCTGCGCAATGAGTGCGGCCAGGGCTTCACTTTGGACAAAAGAACGAATAACAGGAATGGGTTCCATAATTTCCTCCTGGGAAAGTTAAAAATGTTTCATGATTAATGCTGACGGCCGTTTAGCACCCGCAGCGTCATACGTTCACCACCGCCCGGCCCACTTGCCCCCATCACATGCCGTTGATGACGCACCTGATCATCAGCCGAAAGCCCCTTCATCTGTGGAAACGGCGCAAACCGGCCTAACAACACCGTATCAATCACATACGCAATCAAAGCCACATCATAGGCATCATCTGTATTGCGGTACTGCTGCGGGTTACGGTTGACCACCGCCTTGACAATGGCATACCGGTCTTCAAATGGTTCAATCTGCACCTGAAAGACACACGTACCCGTTTGGCTGCGATGAAAATAAAGCCAATCCTTTTCCAGGTAAATAAACCACTTATCAGCAGGAGATTGGGGAATATAGCCTAAACTAACAGCCCCGTACTCATCACGGGACAAAATCCCTTCCACAGCCAATTCTTTGTTTTCCGGCGGCATTGGCCGGTTTTTCCATGAACTTGCATGTGCGCGTTGTCTATTCATCTCTTTTATCCGGTTATAACGTAAGGAATGAAGATTTAATAACTTACGGGAGATTAGAGACTGGAGATTAGAGATTACACAGTCTCCAATCTCTAATCTCCAATCACAGTTTTGTGGGTTATTTCATTCTCGTTCCTAAGCGTTCGGCTAACAGTCTTTCAACCTGACGAATTTGCCAGTCAATCAGGGAACAGGTGTCATTTCCAGGTCACGAATAATATCACTAAAAACGTTGCCCACCTGCGGCCCCATCAAGGTTAAGCCAAAAATGCCAACAATAAACAGGCAAATCAGCAAAATATTGGCGGCAATACCCAGCCATCCCATGATTAAACCGGCAGTCGCCAGCGAGTCGCCTCCTTCCAGGCCACCGCTTTCCTGAATGCGGCGGCGTGCCATGTGGCCGGTAATGGTTGCTGTGAGGCTGGCAAAGAAAAAGATTGCGCCTGTACACAGGGCAATGGGAGGAAACACAAAAAACAAGACACAACCGGCTAACCCGCCTACGACCCAGGCAACAATACCGGAGACGAGGCTGATGACGGCTAATTGATTGTTTGGTACGGCCGTTGATTGCATTGAAAACCCTCCTGATTAAAAACAAAGATTGATGATTAAGGATTGAAGTACCTACAAAACAGGTGAAGTCGCTTTGTCGGATACCTTTTCGACCAGCAAACACCCCACCTTTGTGGGATGATCCAGCACCAGGGCATGTGTTGGCACATGGCGCGTTGTCAACAAAATAGCCAAATCACCGCCAGCCGCCGCCAGCATAAAAATGGCATACCAAACCAGCCAATAGTTACCCCAGATTAGCCCGGCAATACCCGGCAAAATTCCCAGCACAATGCCCGGCAAGGCGATACTAACCCGGTAGGCATACATGGTCATCGGTATTTTACAGTGGGCATATGGCGCTAAACCCCGCCAGCTAAACCCAAACTTTACGGCCGTTCTCGGTGCTTTTCCTACCACCATAAACCCTGCTGCATGAATCAGCTCATGCACAATAATGGACAGCACCATCAACAATACCACATGCCAAAGGGAAAACGCGATTGGCTCCACATTAAGCTGATTGCGCCAGACCAGCCAATAAGGCAGCCAAAAGCCAATAAACGCCGCAGGAATGACAGCCAATGCGATAAGATTGGCTTTAGTCATAGACGTGGTGGCATCGGCCTGAATGGTGTATCCGGCAGGCACGGCCGTTTCCAGGTCATCTATTCCCGCCGTCGGTACCACTTTCAAAGGCAGCCGCTCATCAGCAGGCAGCAGCGCCTCATCAAAAAACGCCGCCAGCCGGTAAGCATACTGTTCCGGCTGCGCCAGCCAGCCATTGGCATGACCAATCTGCGGCATCGGCCACAAATTCTTGGGTTCGCCTGCCAGGTTATACAACTGGGCAACCGCTTCCTGCTCTCGCTGGCTGCCAGTGGCAATAAACATCAATGGACGGGACGCAATTTGAGGCAGGACGGCCGTATACGGAGGCAGCCCCTCATCTCTGGTTAAAGCACGCAGCACACGCCAATAGTAACTGTCCAGCATCCGGGAAATGAGCGACCGCTGGGGCGGCAAATCCTGCACGGTTGCCATAGAAGGACTGTCTGCCCATACTGCATGAATAACGGCCGTTCTGCTGGCCGCATGCAGTGCCAGCGCCCCGCCCACAGACACCCCCATCACACCAATGCGTCCCATCTTCACATCAGGACGTTTGCTCAAGTAAGATACGGCCGTTAGCACATCCCCCACCGTTTTCTCGCCCAACATAAACTGCTTGCCGCCGCTCGCCCCATGTGCCCGCAAATCAAACATCAACACCCCATACCCGCGCCGCGCCAGCACCTCTGCATGAAACATCAGCCCCAGCCGGTTGCCGCCATGCCCATGCAGCAAAATCACCGCCGCGCCGTTGCGCGAAGGCAAATACCAGCCATCCAGGTCAGCCCCATCTGCCGCTGTCAGATGGACTGTTTCATAATTTGGTGCAAATGATTCCGGCGTACGAAAGGAAATGCGAAAACGGGGCGGGCGAACAAAAAACCAGGCAGCATAAAACGGCCGTATGACCACAGCCATCACTACCAAAAAAACAAACAGTTCTAAAAGAAACATATGCCCAATTGTAACAAAGTTTCTGGTTAGCGGGGCAGCATTTTAGCTAACCAGTACCCGTATTCAGTAATCCGTCATCCGTGTGCTTTACCTCTGGCAAGTTCGTCGGAAAACGGTATACGGACTACGGATTACCGATATTAGCCCTCAACCATATGACCACACTGCCGCAGCACAGAAACGGCCGTTTCCACCTTCTCCTGCTTCACCAACACATAATCCGTATCAAACGTAGACAGCGCAAAAATGGGCACACCGGCATCTGCCAGCGGCTGCGCCAACGAAGCCAAAATCCCCGTCAACGAAAAGTCCAGCGGCCCAACCACTTTCAGCACCCGCCAGCCACGCTCCACACGCACGCCCTCAGGCACCAGCGCCTCCGCACACACCACAGAAAGCTCAACGGCCGTGCGGGTAACAGACCAGAAACGGCCGTTTACCCCCCACCCCGGTACGGCCTCATTCGCCGCCAACCGGCACACAGCCACCACATCCGGCAGCAGCACCAACGTCATTCCAGCCATCACACCACTCCTTTCGCAAATTTGCACACACATTAATTTACCCCATCCCCTTGACAAAACCATACAAAACAATTAATCTCATGTTACCGGTCACGTGACCGGTAACATGAGGAGGATTTCCCAATTGACACGTAAACGCATCACCATCCGAGATGTCGCGGCACATGCTGGTGTTTCCCACCAAACCGTCTCCCGCGTCCTCAACAACAGCGAACACGTCAACCCGGAGACGCGCGCCCGTGTCGAAGTCGCCATCCAGAAACTGGGTTACCAGCCCAACGCCATCGCCCGCTCCATGGCACGCGGCAAAACCTCCATGCTGGCCTGCATCGCCCCCAACCTCACCGACTACACCTTTGCCAGCATCATCAACGGCGCAGAAACGACCGCACGCGCCGCAGAATACTTTCTCCTCGCTGCATCAGCCCCCACAGCAGACATTTTCGCCGCCCTTATCGACCAACTCGTCATCAGCCGCAGGGTAGAAGGCCTTATCGTCATCAATCCCTTTGTTGACAACCGCTACCAATACCTGCCGGAAAATTTCCCTGCCGTTTTGGCCGGTACACGCCCCAGAGCCGATGCACTCCCCTCTGTTTCACTAGATGACGTTGAAGCAGGTTACCTGGCCACCAACCATCTGCTGGAACTTGGTCATCACCACATTGCCATGATAACAGGCCCAATGGAAGAAGACTGCGCCCAAGACAGGCAGGCCGGATACATGCAAGCACTTGTTGAACACGGATTAGCCATTCTGCCACATTTAATTGTCGAGGGAGATTGGTCTGCCAGCTCCGGGTACGCCGCTTTTGAGCAGTTGACACAAAGAGGTACACAACCAACGGCCGTATTCGCTCAAAACGATCAAATGGCCATCGGTGTCATGCGTGCCGCCACCAACCTTGGCCTCTCCATTCCTGGCCAAATCTCCGTCATCGGCATCGACGACATACCCATGGCATCTTACTACAACCCACCCTTAACCACACTCAAACAAAATTTCACAGAAATAGGCCAGCAAGCGGCTTCCATGCTGCTGGCTGCCATAAAAAATCCAGACATCCTCACCTACCCGGAACACAGGCAGCTTTCAGCGCAGTTCATCCATAGACAATCAACCGCAAAAATAAATACCGACTAGCATCAACTTCCCCAAAGGAGGTGGTACACACAAGACAAAAGCACCCTTAACGCTGTCAACAACATTGTTTCATTTATTCACCAAACCACAAAAAAGATTTTGTGGTCAATCCAAATCCTCAAAAGGAGAGAGAAACCGATGAACAAAAAACGATTTTGGTTAATGTTAATGGCTTTGGTACTGGCAATGGCCATTGTTGCCTGTGGCGGTGGCGGCGAAGAGCCAGCCCCAGACACCGGCGCAGAAGAACCAGCCGCCGACACTGGCACACAAGAAGAAGCCACCACAGAAGAGATGCCTGCCGAAAGCACTGGCGAAGTGACCTTGCGCTGGCGCACCCGCCCGGACAACCAGGCAGAAATTGATGTCTACTCATCCATCAGCGATGACCTGGACGCCCAGATGGACAACATTGCTCTGGTATATGAACCAGGCGGCAGTGAAGGCTCCAGCTACCAGGACGTGCTGAAAACAGAATTGGCCGCAGGCACTGCGCCAGACGTTTTCTGGATTCCCGGTACAGATGTAGCTGATTTTGCCAAACGCGGTTTGATCATGAACTTGCGGGAAATGGCAGACGCCACAGAAGGCTACTCCGATGACGCTTTCTACCCTGGCCCGATGTTCCACTTGACCTTTAACCCGGAAACCGGCAACACAGGCGAAGCGCTTTGGGGTCTGCCCCGTGACGTCTCCACTTTTGCATTGTATCTCAACCTGGACTTGTTGGCAGAATCTGGCGCACCCGACCCGCGTGAACTGGCTGCCAATGGCGAATGGAACTGGGACACCTTTGTGGAAGTGGCTTCTGCCATTGACGCATTGGGCGACGACATTTTTGGTTACGGCCAAAATGCGTGGTGGGGTCCCTACGGCTACTGGCTGAATGCGGCTGGCGGCGGTTTCTTCAATGAAGACCGTACAGCTTGCGCGCTGGATACGCCAGAATCGTTGGCCGGTCTGGAATTTGAACAGCGCATTTACCAGGAATTTGACATTGCTGTGCCGTATGGTGAAGACAGCGAACCGCCGTTCCTGGCCGGTAAGGTTGGTATGTTCCAAAACGGCCGTTGGGCAACCCCCGGCGTACGTGCTTCTGCCAACTTTGACTGGGATGTGGTGGAACTGCCGGATGGCCCGGCTGGCCCAAGCAACTGGCTGTTCTGGGGTGCGTATGTGGTGAATGCCAACACGGAACATCCAGAAGAGGCATGGCAGTTGGTGCAGGCACTGACAACGGCCGAAACTCAGGCAAAAATTGCGGAATTGGGTGCAAATATCCCCAGCCGCGTCAGCCAGGAAGCGCTGGATGCGTTCCTTACTTTCACACCACCGGCAAACAATCAGGCGTTCTTGAATGGTTTGTCGCGCAACCCGGCAACAGAAGGTCCGCTGTGGGCTGGCAATTGGCCGGAGTTTGATGCAGTGATGGGGCCGGCAGTAACGGCCGTACTCAATGGCGAAAAGAGCATTGACGACTTTGCCGCTACTATCTGTGATGAAGCGAACAAGACGTTTGA
>CAZRIB010000004.1:15746-19541 GCA_964600035.1 uncultured Ardenticatenaceae bacterium
CCGCCTCACTTCATCCTTCTCATTTTATCCTTTATTTTTCTTAAAACTTCAGGAGCTGCCGATGACATCTGCCACGATGAATTCTCAAAACGCGCCTAATGACCAACATAATGTGCAGCTTTGGCTGCGAGGGCTGTTGGGCTGGCATGGCCTGCTGGCTTTGGCGGCACTGGCAGGCATTGTGTGGGTGTGGAACAGTGGAGACCTGGCCCGTTGGCTGCAAATTTTATCGTCTGTGTTATTGGCGGGCACGGCCGTTGCCTCTCTTTGGGCACTTCGGTTACTTGGCCGCCATCACAAAAACGGCCGTATTCTCTCCTTAGGCATCAACTACCTGCTCTTCCTCTTCTGCCTCGTCGCCAGCCTGCACCGGCTCAACGCCTTTGTGGGCATAGACAGCCTGGCCGACACCTTTCCGCGCGGTTTGCCATTTCTGGGACTCATCATTCTTGCTTATTTTATTGGCGCAGCCGCAGACCGCTACGAAGGGCAGATTGCCCGTCAGCAAGCCCACCGCCAGGCGCGAAAATGGCTCACCATCATTGGCATTGTTGGTTTTCTGCTGGCAGTCGGCATTCTCAACGCTTTGGCAACAACAGCGCGCAGCCTCACCGATGGCGTTTTGGTTGGATTGCTGCTGGGCATGGTGGTAACGGCCGTATTCCTGTGGGCAGCATGGCGGCAGCCAATGGCCCACTACTTCAAAAGCACCAACGCCGACACCGAAATGCTCAACGGCTACCTCTTCCTCTCCCCCAACCTGCTCGGCTTTCTCATCTTCTTTGCCGGGCCACTGCTGCTGTCGCTCTACGTCAGCTTCACCAACTCCGACGCCTTTGGCACATCCGACTGGGTAGGCTTTGACAACTATGCCCGTATTCTCAACCTGGACATTGCCCAACTAGACACCCCGGACCAACTGGCGAACGAAGTCCTGGACACCAAAATTTACAGCGAGCTAAACCGGTTCACCCTCTTTGGCAGCAGCTACGTGGTCGGTGCAGAAGATGCCCTATTCTGGATTGCGTTGGGCAATACGCTGAAATTTGTCCTGCTCGCCGTACCCCTTAGCGTTATCCCTGCCCTGCTGCTGGCTAATTTGCTCAACAGCAAAATTCCCGGCATGCGCTTTTTCCGCGCTGTGTACTTTTTGCCCTCGGTTGCGGCCGTTGTGGGCATTGCGCTGGTATGGCAGTGGCTCTACAACGCCACCATTGGCTATATCAACTACGCCATCACCATCGGAGTCAATCTACTTAACAACCTCGGCTTTGCTCTTACAGACCCGCAAATTCGCTGGCTGTCAGAAAGCCGCACAGCGCTGCTGGCCGTCATCATCATGGCCGCATGGCAGTGGATTGGTTTCAACACCGTTCTCTTTTTAGCCGGTTTACAAAACATCCCCGGCGAATTGTACGAGGCGGCCACGGTAGATGGCGCGTCGCCTCGCCAACAATTTTTCCGTGTCACGCTGCCCCTGCTGGCTCCCACCACATTTTTCGTGGTGACAACGACCGTTATTCAGGCCATGCAGGTCTTTGAGCAGGTGTTCATCATTATGCCCGGTCAAAATCCGGCCGGCCCTGGCAACTCAACGCTGACGATGGTGCTCTATCTTTACCAAAAAGGGTTCCAACGGTTTGAGCAGGGGTATGCGTCGGCGATTGCCTGGGTATTGTTTATTCTTATTTTTGGGGTGACGCTGTTCCAATTCCAACGCCAGCGCACCAGCGGCGTGTCGTAAAAGGATTTGGGTGCTGTTATGTTTAAGTCTTATCGTTTGATTCAGTTTTCACGAAACACGGCCGTTTATCTGGTTCTTTCGTTCTTTGCCTTTTTGATGATTTTTCCCTTCATCTACATGATGACGACCTCATTCAAAGAGCCAAAGGACACCTTCCGCTACCCGCCCCGACTGCTGCCCCGCGAGCAGTTGACCACCACGCTGCCCGGCTACGATGAGCCGCTGCCTTTGTATTACGGTGAAGTGAACGGCGAGCAGCGTGAACTGGCGTTGGTGGAAAGTAATATTCGCATTGGTATCTTTACAGACCCGCAAAACCCGGAGATGACCTGGGAACGGCCGTTAAGCGAAGCAGAGCCAAAAGGTGGATTCACCAACCAGGAAAAAGCCACCGTAAACGGCGAAGATTACCCCGTGTACACCCTCACCATCGACGGGCAAACACGAGACCTGGCGCTAACCGGCCAAACCGCACTCGGCCGTTTCATCGACCCCAACGACCCCACCATTGAAATCCTGCAAAACGTACGCCTCAGCCAGCCCGTAGAAAAACTAACCGCCCACCCCGAAAACTACAGCGAAGTCGTCGAGCTGCAAAACATGGACCGCAGCCTGACCAACACCATTCTGGTCACCCTGGGCGTTGTCCTGGGCACGCTCACCACATCCATATTGGGAGGCTACGCCTTTGCCCGCCTGCAATTCCCTGGCCGCGACAACCTGTTCGTGTTCTACCTGGGAACCATCATGATCCCCTTTGTGGTACTGGTCACCCCCATGTACCAGCTCATGGTCTTTATCGGCTGGGTAGACAAAATTGCCAGCCTCATCATCCCCTGGATATTCAGCGCCTACGGCACATTCCTCATGCGCCAATTCTTCCTTTCCATTCCCAAAGAAATAGAAGAAGCCGCTCTCATAGATGGCGCAAACCGGCTGCAAATTTTGCTGCGCATTTTCCTGCCCGCCAGCACACCTGCGCTGGCAACCTTAACCACCTTTACCTTTCTCTACGCCTGGAACAGCTTCTTTTGGCCGTTGGTGGTCATCAACACCGGCAACACCGACAACCACGTCCTCACACTCTCGCTCAACGTCCTGCGCGGCCGTGCCTCCGACAGCCCTAACCTGATTTTAGCTGGGGCAGCCATTGCCATTTTGCCCCCGATGATCATCTACATTTTGGGACAGCGCTTCTTTGTGGAAAGCGCCACGAGCAGCGGCGTAAAAGGGTAATGAATTGTGAATGGTGAATGGTGAATGGTGAATGATGAAAACATACGACGCTTATATTTTTGACCTGGATGGAACGGTTTACCTGGGCGACGCCCTGCTGCCCACAGCAGGCGAAACGATTACCCGCCTGCGCCAAATGGGCAAGCGCACCGTGTTCCTTTCCAACAACCCTACCCGAACCAGAGAAGAGTACGCGGCCAAGCTAACCCGTTTGGGGCTGCCCACACCGCCTGAAGATGTCATCAATTCATCCTACGTTATGGTGGATTTTTTGCGCCGCCGCCATCCAAAGGCCCGGCTCTTCCCAATTGGTGAAGCGTCATTGGAAAATGAACTGCGCCGTGCCGGTTTTGTGCTGACGGACAATGCAAATGAGATTGATGTGGTGATTGCCAGTTTTGACCGCACACTGGTGTATCACAAGCTGCAAGTGGGCTTTGATGCCTTACGCCGCGGCGCACACTTTTACGCCACCAATGCCGACAAATATTGCCCAGTACCCGGCGGCGGCGAACCAGATGCAGCGGCCATTATTGCCGCACTGGAAGCCACAACCGACCGCAAGGTAGAGGCTGTGGTAGGCAAGCCATCCCGGTACATGGCGGAAGCTATTTTAGGGCTGGTCGGTGTGCCGCCGGAACGGTGCATGATGACGGGTGACCGGCTGGAAACGGACGTGTTGATGGGTCTGAATGCAGGTATGGCCGGCACGCTGACGCTTACAGGCGCAACAACCCGGGCAATGGCGGCACAATCAGACATTCAACCTACTTATATCATTGAAACTTTGGAGGAGCTGCTGCCGTGAGTCAATT
>CAZRIB010000004.1:19641-28174 GCA_964600035.1 uncultured Ardenticatenaceae bacterium
AGATTGGCGATTAGAGATTGGCGATTGCGGCAGAACATCACAGCCATGACAACTTTTGTATTGGGTATTGACCAGGGAACGAGTGGCAGCCGGGCGCTTCTGTTGGATGAGACGGGAGAGGTATGCGGGTATGCTTATCGGCCGTTAACGGCCGTTCACCCACAACCCGGCTGGACAGAACAAGACCCCCACGAAGTCGCAGCGGCCGTTGCCGCCGTCATCACAGAAGCCGTTACCCAGGCAGGCGTTGACCCTGCCGACATAGCCGCCTGCGGCATTACCTGCCAGCGCAACACCGACTTTGTCTGGCACGCCGACACCGGCCAGCCGTTGGCCAACGCCATCACCTGGCAAGATTTGCGCACGCGCGATTTGCTAAAGACGCTGCGGCAGTGGCCCCATTACGGCGAAACACGCTACCGGCTGGGTTATGCTCCCGGCACGTACATGACGGCACTGCACCTGAGCTGGCGCATGGCACACGAAACGGCCGTTCGCGAAGCCGCCCAAAATAACAAATTACGTGTGGGCATGTCTGCTGCCTGGCTCGTGCAGGCACTCGGCCAGCCCAGCGGCCACAAAATGGACACCTCACTGGTGCAGTCCACCGGCCTGTACGATTTTCGACACGGCCGTTACTGGCAGGCATGGGCAGACCGGCTCAACGTCCCCCTTTCGGCCATGCCCGCCCCCACGCCCACCCTGCACCACTTTGGCACAATCACGGTCACCGCAAACGGCCGTACCGCCCATGTCCCCGTCCGCGCCATGATAGGCGACCAGCAAGCCGCCCTCTTTGGGCACGGCTGCACCACGCCCGGCGATGCCGAAACCACACACGGCACGGCCTCCTTTCTCAAGGTTTTTCTGGGTAAGACGGCGCTGGAACAAGACAATGTAAACGTCTACTATGCCTGGGATATTGGCGGCGGGCAGACCTACTGCCTGGAAGCCCCGACAACGGTGATTGGGGCGGCCATTCGCTGGATGCGCGATAATGCCCGCTTTTTGGACAGTTACGACGAGATTGAGTCTTTGGTAACGGCCGTTTCCGGCAGCGACGGCGTTTTGTTTGTACCCGCCTTCACCGGACTGGATGCCCCCTACAACAACCCCGATGCCCGCGCCACCATCCTGGGCATGACACTGGGCACAACCCGCGCCCACATCGTCTATGCCTTTTTAGAAGCACTGGCCTTTCAACTGCGCGCCATCAAAGAAACCATTGCCCAAGACGCTGGCATCAAAATGCGGCAGCTTCTGGTCGGAGGCGGCGTTTCGGCCAGCGACACCGCCTGCCAGCTTCAGGCAAACATGCTCAATATGCCCGTTGTTCGCCCCGACTTTCGTGAAACCACTGCCCGCGCCGCCGCTTTGCTGGCCGGTATGGGGTGCGGCTTGTGGCCCACGCTGGCCGATCTGCCGCCTTTGCCCAATGGCAGCACCCGTTTCACCCCCAATATGGGCGATGAGGAACGAAAAAAGGCTTTTGCCCGCTGGCAAACGGCCGTTTCTCTGGTGCAGCACTATTCGGTAAGCGACGCTTCGTAATCCGTAATTCATAATTCGTAATTCGTACATCTCACAGGAGTCGCCATGAACTTTGGTGTTTGTTACTACCCGGAACATTGGCCAGAAGCGCGCTGGGCAGAAGATGCCCGCCTGATGCGTGAAGCCGGACTGGACATTGTGCGTATTGGTGAGTTTGCCTGGGCAAAGATGGAGCCGGAAGACGGCCGTTTCGATTGGGCATGGCTGGACAAAGCGATAGACACATTAGCCAGCGCCGGCCTGAAGGTCATTCTGGGCACGCCCACCGCCACCCCGCCTGCCTGGTTAAGCCGCACCCATCCCGACATTTTGCGGGTGGACAGCAACGGCCGTTCCCGCAGCCACGGTACACGCCGCCACTACTGCCCCAATGCCCCCACCTACCGCCGCTACAGCCGCCGCATCGTCCAGGCCATGAGCGACCGCTACAGCCAGCATCCCCACATCATCGGCTGGCAAATTGACAATGAATTTGGCGGCGGCAAAACCGCACGCTGCTACTGCGACCACTGTGCCGCCGCCTTCCGCCAATGGCTGCAAGCCAAATACGGCAGCATCACCGCCCTCAACGAAGCATGGGGCACAATTTTCTGGTCACAAAGTTACAACAGCTTTGACCAGATTAACCCGCCAAACGACGAAGTGAATTACAAAAACCCCAGCCACCTGCTCGATTATTACCGCTTCTCCTCCGACAGCATCGTCAGCTACCAGCAGGAACAGGTAGACATTTTACGGCAGGCCAATCCGCAGCAATTTATCACCCACAACTTTATGGGGCTGTACCGCGATTTAGATCAGTTTGACCTGGCAAAGCCGCTGGATTTTGCCACCTGGGACAATTACCCTACCGGCAATCCAGACCGCTGGCGGCAGCTTCTTTACCCGCCGGATGCGGACTGGTCGCGCAATGACCCGGTGTATGCCTATGATGTGGGTGACCCGCTGATAACGGGCATGGCCCATGCCTTGACCTATGCGCTGAAAGAACGGCCGTTTTGGATTATGGAACAGCAGTGCGGGCAAATTAACTGGGGCAATCTCAACCCCTGGGTACGGTCGGGGACACCCCGCTTGTGGGCCTGGCACGCCATTGGCGAAGGGGCAGATGGCATTGTGTACTTCCGCTGGCGGGCGACACTGCTTTCCCATGAACAATACCATTCCGGCCTGCTGCACCATGACGCTTCAGTGGATGTGGGGTATTTTGACCAACGCCTGCTGGCACAAGAACGGGAGATATTGGCCGCCCTGGCCGCGCAGCCGCTGTCCGCCGATGTGGCGATTCTTTTTGACTTTGCCGATTTGTGGGCACTGCAAATGAATCCCCACCGCAAAGATTTTGACTACTTGCGCCACCTGTTTGTGTTTTACGCCGCACTGCGCCGGTTGGGCATTGGTGTCCGGCTGGTTTCCCGGCAGGCGGATTTATCGCCCTACAAACTGGTTATTGCGCCGTCGCTGCATCTGGCAGACGAAACCATTGCCCAAAAATTGACCGATTACACAAGACAGGGAGGCACGCTGCTGCTGGGTGTACGGTCTGGTTTTAAGGGGCTGGATAACCGGGTAACAGACCAACCGCTGCCCGGTGTGCTCCGCCATTTGGCCGGGGCAGCGGTTACGTCATGGCGGTCACTGCCTGCCGGTGCGGAGATGCCCTTTTTCAGCAAAGTGCCGGGTTTGGCGGGCGCGGCTGGTTATTGGGTGGAGACGCTGGCCGCAGACACGGCCGTTTCGCTGGCGGCGTTTGCAGATGGCTCAGGGGCGGCATTGACGGAAAATGAGCTGGAAAACGGCCGCTGCCTGACATTGGGCTTTTACCCCACCCCGGCACAGGCACAAGCCTTGCTGCTTTACCTTGCCCAAAAGCTGCACATACCCGCCATCCCCAATTTGCCGCCGGGTTTGCTGGCTTGCCGCCGGGGCAATTTGGTTTTGCTGCTTAATTTTACAGATGGCATGTTAACGGCCGTTGTGGATGGACAAACGGTGACGGTAAACGGCCGTGATGTGGCACTGGTAACCGTGAGCCGTATGCCGTAAGCCGTATACCGTATGCCGTATACCGTATGCCGTATACCGTATGCCGTGAACCGATTACGGATTACGGACAACGGATTACGGATAACCGACAACGGACTCCCAAAGGACAGGACTATGTTTGACCCAACCGAACACCCCCACCGCCGCTACAATCCCCTGACCGGGGAATGGGTACAAGTTTCGCCCCACCGCATGAAACGGCCGTGGCAGGGACAGGTAGAAAAAGCACCACCCGACAACCGGCCAGCATATGACCCTGGCTGCTATCTTTGTCCGGGCAACACCCGCGCTGGCGGCCACCAAAACCCCGCCTACACCGGCACTTACGTCTTTACCAATGACTTTGCCGCCCTGCTGCCCAATGTACCGGCAGCCGGTGCACCGGAACACCCCCTGCTGCGGAGCGAAGCCGTCTCTGGCACGTGCCGCGTCATCTGCTTTTCGCCGCGCCATGACCTGACACTGCCGGAAATGAGCCTGGCGGAAATTGAGGGCGTGGTGGCTGTGTGGGCGGCGCAAACGGCCGAATTGGGACAAAGTTATCGCTGGGTGCAGGTTTTTGAAAACAAGGGCGCGGTGATGGGCTGCTCCAATCCGCACCCCCATGGGCAAATTTGGGCGCTGAATGCCCTGCCTAATGAACCGGCCAAGGAAGATGAGATGCAGAGAAGGTATTGGCGGGAGAACGGCCGTTCCCTGCTGGTTGACTACGCGCAGGTAGAAGCCCAAAAACAAAGCCGCGTCATCGTCGAAAACGACCACTGGCTGGCCGTTGTGCCCTACTGGGCCATCTGGCCGTTTGAAGCCCTACTGCTGCCCCGCCGCCACGTGCTGCGCCTGCCCGACCTGACCCGCGGCGAACAAACGGCACTGGCCAGTATTCTCAAGCGGCTGCTTACCCGCTATGACAACTTGTTTGAAACTTCTTTTCCTTACTCTATGGGCTGGCACGGTGCGCCGTTTCAAAGTGATGACGTTACACACTGGCAGCTTCATGCCCACTTTTATCCGCCTTTGCTCCGGTCGGCGACGGTGAAGAAATTTATGGTAGGGTATGAGATGCTGGCGGAAGCGCAGCGGGATTTAACGGCCGAACAGGCTGCGGGCAGGCTGCGGGGACTGCCGGAAAGGCATTATAAATTGGGGATTAGGGATTAGGGATTAGAGATTAGAGATTGGTGATGCTGGATCAGGTAACGGCTGCATTTAGGGAACAGTTTGGTGAAAATCCGACCTTTGTGGTGCGTGCACCGGGGCGGGTAAATTTGATTGGGGAGCATACGGATTATAACGATGGCTTTGTGCTGCCGATGGCGATTGATCGGGCGACCTGGGTGGCGCTGCGCCCCCGCCCTGACCGGCAGGTCTCGGTGCATTCGCTGAATTTGGGGAAAACGGCCGTTTTTAATCTGGACGAGATGACGCCGGGCAAGGGGTGGCAGGAGTACATCAAAGGGATGGCCTGGGCCTTGCAGGCAGAAGGGTTTCCTCTGCAAGGCTGGGAAGGCGTACTGGCCGGAAATGTGCCCATTGGCGCCGGTTTGTCCTCTTCCGCGGCGTTGGAACTGGCCATTGCCCGGGCATTTTGCGCGGCTTCTGGCTGGGAATGGCCGCCGGTGAAGATGGCACAGGTTAGTCAAAAGGCAGATAACCATTGGGTTGGCATCCAGTCGGGCATTATGGACCAGATGATATCGGCAATGGGGCAGGCGGGGCATGCGCTGTTGATTGACTGCCGGACGCTGGTGTATGAAGCTGTGCCGCTGCCGCCGACGGATGATGGTGTGGAAACGGCCGTTGTGGTGCTGGACACGGCCACCCGGCGCGGGCTGGTTGATTCCGCCTACAACGAGCGGCGGGCGCAGTGTGAAGCGGCGGCGGCCTTTTTTGGTGTAAAGGCGCTGCGGGATGTGTCGATTGGCGACTTTTTAGCAGCAGAGGCGCAAATGGAGCCGTTGATGCGCAAGCGGGCGCGGCATGTGGTCACTGAAAATTTGCGCACGCTGAATGCAGCCAAGGCAATGCAAAATGCGGATGCGGTTCTGCTGGGGCAGTTGATGAATGAGAGCCACGAAAGTTTGCGGGATGATTATGAGGTGTCGAGTGAGGCACTGAATACGATGGTGGATATTGCCCGCCAACAGCCGGGCTGTCTGGGGGCACGGATGACGGGGGCGGGTTTTGGCGGCTGTGCGGTGGCTTTGATTCGGGGGGATGTGGCGGCGGAGTTTGTAACGGCCGTTGCCGAAGCGTATAAAGTTAAAACCAACTTAACACCCAATATCTATGTTTGCCGTCCCAGCGAAGGTGCAGCTATTATCAATGATGAATGATTAATCGTTGATAAAGGAAGGTGTGTTTTGATTGGTCGCAAACGGTTGGCTGTTTCGTTGCTGGGTGTTGTGTTGTTGGCTGTTGTGTCTGGCTGTGGGCTGCTGGATGGTGGGGAAACGGCCGTCTCGCCAACACCCGCCCCATCGCCCACCCCGATTGTTATTATTGCCACCCCCACCCCCCTGCCGGATGACATGTTAGCCCCGATTGATGTGGAAGAAGCGCTGGTAACCAATTTATATGAGCGCGTGGGGCCATCGGTTGTGCATATTACCACGCGGGTGGTGACGATGAGCTTTTTCTTTGGGCCATCTGCCAGCGAAGGCACGGGGTCTGGCTTTGTTTGGGACAGGGACGGTCATATTGTGACCAATTACCATGTCATTGAAAATGCAGAAAGCATTGAAGTGAAGCTTTCGGATGATGAGGTGGTGGAAGCGCGTGTGGTGGGGGCTGATCCGCAAAATGATTTGGCGGTGCTGCAAATTGATGTCCCTGCGGATGAGTTGAATCCGTTGACGCCGGGGGCTTCTGATTCGCTGCGGGTGGGGCAGCGGGCTATTGCCATTGGTAATCCGTTTGGGCTGGACAGGACGCTGACGACGGGGGTGGTGAGTGCGTTGGGACGGCCGTTACAGACTGACCAGGATAATTACATTTTCAACGTGATTCAAACAGATGCGGCCATTAATCCGGGTAATTCTGGCGGGCCGCTGCTTAATTCCAGAGGGGAAGTGATTGGGGTGAATACGGCCGTTCGCCAGGACGCTCAGGGAATTGGGTTTGCTGTTCCCATTGATACGGTCAAGCGGGTTGTGCCGGTGCTGATTGAACAGGGCAGCTACCCGCATCCCTGGCTGGGGCTGTTGGGCTACTCCATTACGCCGGGTCTGGCGCGTGCGCTGGATTTGCCTGTGACTTCCGGGGTGCTGGTGGCACAGCTTTACCGGAATGGGCCGGCTGTGGATGCGGGGATTCAAGGGGCTACGCAGCAAGTTATCATTGGTAATAGGCGGGTTTTGGTTGGTGGGGATATTATTACGGCCGTAAACGGTACGGCCGTGACCGACTGGAACAGCCTGACCGAATACCTGGAACTAAACACCCGGGTTGGCGACACCATCACCCTGTCCATCATTCGCGGCAGCCAGTCAATGGACATTGCCCTAACATTGGCCGCCCAGCCAAATTGACAGCGATTCCGCAAGAAACAACAGGTAAAAATAATTCATACCTCGTGGATTGATGGTAAGCATTCAGCCGGTCAGCTTCACGGCAGTTGGCTAAAAAGCTGTTTATCGGAGCAAGATTTGAATGAAAATAAAATATGTTCGATCTGTTCAATCAACATCCCCTTGCTTTAGGCAAATGGCTGACAAGCTGAAAGGCTAAAAGCTGAGACGCTTCCTGCCATTGCAGCTTTCTTTAATCATCAATCATTGCTCATTAATCTTTATTCTGAAGGAGTATTTAATGAAAATTCTTGTAACAGGTGGTGCAGGCTATATTGGCAGCATCACAGTCGAACGCCTGATTAAAGCCGGCGCAGAAGTTGTGGTATTCGATAACTTGTACCAAGGGCATCGGGATGCAGTTCATCCGGATGCCGTTTTTGTGCAGGGGGATTTGGCCGACAAGGCCGCTATTGAAAATGCCATTGCTACCCACAAGCCGGATGGTATTATGCACTTTGCCTCTTACACCTTGGTGGGTGAATCAATGGAAAAGCCCTTCCTTTATCTGCGCGATAACATCGTCAATGGGTTGAATCTCATTGAAAGTGCTGTAAAGCATGGCGTAAAAGGGTTTATTTTATCTTCCACGGCCAATTTGTTTGATGATCCGGAACGGATGCCGATTGATGAGAATGAGCGCATTGTGCCGGGCAGCCCCTATGGCGAGTCGAAATATATTTTGGAGCGGTATCTGGCCTGGATGGACAAACTGTATGACATGCGTTACTGTTGTTTGCGCTATTTTAATGCCTGTGGGGCCAGTGAAACACGCGGTGAACACCATGACCCGGAGACGCATTTGATTCCTTTGGTGCTGGAAGTGGCTTTGGGTAAGCGGGATAAAATTACTATCTTTGGCGATGATTATAATACGCCGGATGGAACGTGTGTCCGTGACTATATTCATGTGATTGATTTGGCAGAGGCGCATATTTTGGCAATGAAGGCAATTTTGGCTGGCGGGCAAAGCAGGAAGTATAACCTGGGAAACGGCCGTGGCTTTTCAGTGAAAGAGGTCATTGAAACAGCACGAGAAGTAACCGGCCATCCGATTCCGGCAGAAGTGGGGCCGCGCCGTCCCGGTGACCCGGATATTCTCATTGCCAGCAGCGAAACCATTAACCATGAGCTTGGCTGGACGCCGCAATACCCGGATTTGCGCTCTATTATTCAAATGGCGTGGAACTGGCATGTAGCGCATCCAGATGGGTATGAGAAATAAGGATGTTGCAGGTGGCAGGTGGCAAGCGGTGCAGCAAGGATACTGTTGGCTGCTTCGTAATTCGTAATTTGTAATTTGTAATTTTCACAAGAGACGACATGAGCAGCGCGCTCAACACCATGAATGAAAATGTGGCAAGTGGCAA
>CAZRIB010000005.1:0-27878 GCA_964600035.1 uncultured Ardenticatenaceae bacterium
TAATCTTTTAATCTTTAATCATCATTCATACCTTCATGGGAGCAGCACCGTGGCTCAAATAAGTCGTCGAGAATTTCTAAAATTATTGCCAGCCGTTCCACTTTTCAAAGTGACATGGCCATACCTGGTTACAGAGGCAGCAAAATATCAGCAAGACCCTAACAGCCCCAACATTCTCTTCCTTATCTTCGACACATTTTCCGCCAAACATATTTCCATGTACGGCTACCAAAGGGAGACCACACCCCACCTGGCTGCATTGGCAGAGCGGGCAACCATCTTCCACAGCCACAGGGCAGCGGCAAACTTCACCTCACCGGGGACATCCTCCATTTTGACCGGAACATACCCCTGGACGCACCGTGCCTTTCATTTGCACGGCCTTGTTAATGAGGCATATGCTGACAAAAACATCTTTAGTCTGCTGCCAGACCATTACCATAAAGCCGCCTACACCCACAATTTGCTGGTTTTTTCCCTGCTGCACCAATTTCGCAGCCACGTAGATGATTTGCATAAAACCCGGGAACTGTGTTTGTCTGACACGCAGTTTGCCGACCGCCTTTTCTTTAATGATTACAGCCCGGCATTTTGGGGTGAATGGCTGGCCCTGCGCGGCGGCGCAACACCGCCATCTTCTTTGTTCCTGTCTATGGTAGATCGGGGACGGCGTTTTTTGAATAAACACCAGATTGAAGCGGAATATGCGGCAGATTACCCGCGCGGTATTCCCAATTTGCACAGCCTGTATTTCCGGCTGGAAGATGCGATTGACTGGATTGGTGAGCAGGCGGCAGGCTTGCCACGGCCGTATTTTGGATACTTCCATCTGCTGCCACCTCATGAACCTTACACCACCCACCGCGACTACATTGATGTATTTGCCGATGGCTGGCAGCCCGTTGAAAAAGAAAAGGGTTTTGTTGGCGAAGGTATTCCACAGGCAAAGCTAAACAAAGAGCGGCGGGCTTATGATGAGTATATTGCTTTTGTGGATGCTGAAATCGGCCGTTTGTTCGCTAAAATGGAAGCGGATGGCGTGTTGGATAACACCTATGTGGTGTTGACATCCGATCATGGTGAACTGTTTGAGCGCGGCATTCGCGGCCATGTGACGCGGGCATTGTATGACCCGCTTTTGCATGTGCCGTTGATGATTGTGAAACCCGGTCAGCAAAAACGGGAGGATGTATTTAGCCATACCAGTGCGGTTGATTTGCTGCCTACCTTTTTGCATGTAACCGGCCAGCCCGTTCCAGAGTGGGCAGAAGGGCAGATTTTGCCCACATTTACAGATGCCGCACCAGACGGTCAACGGCCGACTTTTTCACTTGAGGCAAAAAGTAATGCCAAACAAGGCCCGTTAACCAAAGCGACAGCCACGATGGTAAAGGATGATTACAAGCTGATTTACTATTTTGGGTATCGGCCAGGGGAAGAGTTGTATGAGTTGTTTGATTTGAAAAATGACCCTGAGGAGTTGACGAATTTGGTTGATGTGAAAACGGCCGTATTCGCCGACATGCAGACCGAACTAAAACGTAAAATCGAAAGCGTCAACGAACCATTTGCGCACAAATCCTGAAACCAACCTGAGTCACCTGACACTTTTTTAACAACAAGGAATGGGACACAGATTGACACAGATAAACTCCGTAATCCGTAATTCGTAATTCGTGTGCTCTACCTCTGGTAACTTCGTCGGAAAACGGTATACGGACTTCGGGTTACGGGTGCTAGATACCAACAAAACAAGAGGAAATTCGGTAATATGGTAGCCAATTTAAGAAACCTGTATCACTATCGAGAAATGCTCGGCATGTGGATCTTCCGTGAGATTCGCGTGCGTTACAAACAATCCTTTTTAGGCGCGGCCTGGGCTATTTTGCAGCCATTGGTACTCATGCTCATGTTTACCCTGGTTTTTTCAGTCATGGCGCGCTTCCCCACAGATGGCATTCCATACCCCATCTTTTCCTACACCGCCCTGCTGCCCTGGACACTGTTTGCCACATCCGTCAGTTTTGGTGTGTCATCGCTCATCAACAACATGACGCTGGTGACAAAAACGTACTTCCCCAGGGAAGTGCTGCCGATGGGTGTCATTGGTGCGGCGCTGTTTGATTACCTGATCGCGTCGTCCATTTTCATTGCCATGCTCATCTATTACCAAATTCCGCTGACAATTCACTTTTTGTGGATTCCTGTCTTTTTGGTGGTTCAAATTTTCTTGATGATGGGCATTATTTTACTGGGATCGGCCGTAACGGTGTTTTACCGTGATGTGCGTTTTGTGGTGCCGCTGCTGGTGCAGTTGTGGCTCTATGCCACGCCTATCATTTACCCGGTAACGCTTGTTCCAGAGGCGTATCGCACGTTGTATATGCTTAACCCGATGGCGGGCATTGTGGAATCTTACCGGCAGGTAATCTTGCGTGGGCAGCCGCCGAATGCGCTGGATTTGGGTCTGGCTGCGGCCGTTTCCGTTAGCCTGTTTGTGGTGAGTTACATCATTTTTAAGAAACTGGAAGTACGCTTTAACGACATCATATAAAATGTGACAGGTGGCAGGTGGCAGGTGGCAGGTGGCAAGGAACATGACCTGCCACCTGCCACTTGCCACGTACTTTGCTTTAATCGTTAATCATCAATCTTTGTTTTTGAAGGAATTATCTATGAAACCTGCGGTACGATTTGAAAATGTATCGAAGAAGTATGTCTTGGGAACCGGGCATTCCAGCCTGGGCGCATTAATTAAAACGCCGGTCAAACGGCTGTTGGGACGTCCTGTGCCGGAACCCCAGGTGTTGTGGGCGTTGAAAGATGCTTCGTTCGATATTGAACCGGGTAAGGCTTTGGGTTTGATTGGGCCAAATGGCTCTGGCAAGACGACTTCGCTGAAGCTGCTCTCTAAAATTACGTTTCCGACGTCGGGGCGCATTTCGGTAAACGGCCGTATCTCCGCACTCATCGAACTAGGGGCAGGCTTCCATCCAGACCTCACCGGGCGCGAAAACGTCTACCTCAACGCCACCATATTAGGCATGAAACGCCACGAAATTGATGCCCGTTTTGACCGCATCGTAGAATTTTCCGGGCTGGAGCGATTCATCGACACACCCGTCAAACGGTACTCATCCGGCATGTACGTGCGGCTGGGCTTTTCCGTAGCCGCCCATGTGGAGCCAGACATCTTGCTGGTAGATGAAGTATTGGCAGTTGGCGACGCCCAATTCCGCCAAAAGTGTGCCCGCCGCATTGAAGAGCTGCAAAAAAAGGGCACAACCATCGTATTTGTTGCCCACAACCTTTACCTGGTAAAAAGCGTGTGTGATGAAGCCGTCTTTTTGCTAAACGGACAAATTCAGGACAAAGGGCCGGTAGATGACGTAATTGGCAGCTATGAAAAGTACCTGCATGAGCTGCAAGCCCGTTCATTGGAAGAAGAAAAAGTAGACCCCTTGCGCAGCGACAGACAGCGCGGCGTGACCACAAATTTGAAGATAACCGGCATTGATGTGTTAAATGAGCAGGGTAAAAAGCCGGAACAGTTCCACCACGATGAACCTGTGGAAATCCGCATTCATTACCAGGCAAAAAAGAAGCTGGAAAAGCCAAATGTCATTTTGCGCATTCGCCGGGCAGATGGCACAACAGCGGCCATGATTCGCACAGCTGATTATGGGATGGCACTGGATCCATTGGAAGATAACGGCACGATTTCTTTGAAAATTGACCCCATTCAGTTGGCGGGCGGGGCTTATCTGATTTCTGCTTCATTGCAGGGGCCGGTGGATGGTGTTGGATTGGCCTGGGCAGATTCTCGCTGGTTCCAGGTGTCGGGTGTGAGTGTGAGCTTTGAAGAAAGCGGCGGCGTTTTTGTGCCGAATTTGGCGGCTGCCAAAGTGATCCCCGGGAATGTGAATCCGCGGGGTGAAAGTGTGCGGGTATAAGGAGCAGGCATTTGGCTAACCGGAAAAAGACGTTGTTGGTTGGATTGGATGCGGCGTGCTGGTCTTTTGTACGGCCGTTACTGGACGCTGGCAAAATGCCCGCCCTTTCTCGTTTAATGGCTGGCGGCACAGCCGGAACGCTGGACTCTACCATGCCAGCCCTGACACCGGCGGCGTGGTCGTCCATTATTACCGGCAAAAATCCGGGGAAACACGCCATCTTTGACATGACGCGCCGCCGTCCGCACAGCTATGAGAGTATGCCGGTAAACGGCCGTATGCGGTTAGGCACACCATTTTGGAAACGGCTCAATGAGGCAGGCCTTCGCGTGGGGCTGGTCAACATTCCCTTTACCTACCCGCCGGATGAGGTGGCAGGCTTTGTGGTTCCCGGCTTTGGCGCACCGGGGTCTGTGTCCAATTTGGTGTACCCGCGTGAAGCACTGGCCGATATTGAAGAAAAGTACGGCCGTTACGAACCTGTGGTGTCACCGGAGCTGTTAAGAAGCGGCCGTTACCAGGACATTTACGAAGCCGAAGCCCACCATCAGGCCAACCAGGTTGCCATTGCCATTGACCTGGCCGCCAAATACGATGTGGACGTGCTGGCCATCAACCTGATGCTGCTGGACCACATGAACCACAAAATGCCCGACATAGAGCGGGTAGAAGCGGCCATTTTGCAGTTGGACAAAGATTTGCAGGCTTTGCTGGATGGCTTTGTGCCGGATAACGTGATGGTCATTTCTGACCACGGCACGCGGCGGGTAAAAGGGGACTTTTTGCTGCACGTTTGGCTGCGGGACAATGGCTATTCTGTGCAAAAGAAACGCCTGCCGACGGAAAAAGCGGCCATTGTGAACTGGATTTTTGTGCAGTGGCTGCAGCGTCACCGGGGCTGGTCTGGTTTTGGTGAAAAGGCTGCCCGCTTTTTGCTGCGAAAAATGGTGGCGGCACTGCCTGCGGGCTGGCTGAAGGGATTTTGGGCGCGGGTAGAGCGGGATATTCCCGGCGCGCAGGTGTATGCCGAATTTAGTGAGGAACTGGATTATGAAAAGACGCGGGTTTATCCCGGCGCATCATATTCCAGTGTGTTGTACTTTAATGTGAAAGGGCGCGAGCCGCAGGGTGTGGTTGATCCGGCAGAGGTGGCGGCGCTGGCGGCGGAGATTCGGCAGAAGTTGACGGCCGTTACCGACCCGGACAGCGGCGAACCCTTGTTTACGGCCGTATACACCGCCGACGAGCTTTACACAGGTGCGGCCAAAGTCATTGCGCCAGACATCATCATAGACAGCTACGCCGCAAAGTGGAACATTCTCTCCACTTTTCGGCGGGGGGCGCACGCCGAAGCGCTGCGAGACCGGTATTTTGCCAACAATTTCAAGGATTTTGGGCATCACAGCCGCGATGGCATTTTTGTGTTTGCCGGGGAAGCTTTTCGCAGTGACGGTTCTTTTGGCACGGCGGGGTCTGTGATGGATGTGCCGGCGACGCTGCTGCATTTGTGTGGTGTGCCTGTGCCGAATGATTGGGACGGCCGTTCCCTGACTGAGACGTTTAATCCGGCTTTTCTGGCTGCCCATCCTTTGACTTGCCAGCCCGGTGATGCGGAAACGGCCGTGACGTTTGATGATGGGCTGTACAGTGATGAGGAAAATGACGAGATTTTTAGCCACTTGCGGGCATTGGGTTACGTGGACTAGAACAAAATGGTAACAAAGACAATGGCGGTACAACAGAAAACGGCCGTTTCTCCCAAGGCGCTAAAAGTGGCATATGTTATGCAAAACGTCGGCGTCGATCTGGCGTCTGATTTGGGGCAGGTGATTCTTATTCGCCATACGGTGCAGGAGTTGATGGCACGCGGCCATGATGTGGATGTAATTACGCTGAACGGCCGTGATGTGTTGGGCATTGATGACATTCACTATCCCAAAGAAACATGGCAGGCTAAACAAGGTGTTGCCGGGACACGGCCGTTTCGTTGGTTAGAAAGTGCCATTCGCCGCTTGCAGCGCGAAACAAAATTTCCCTATCTGGCCTTGTTCGACTCCTTCCGCTTTTACCAGGCCACCCGCCGAGCTTTGGCACACTATGACATTTGCCACGAATACGCCGGGCTGCTGAGCGTTGGGGCGGCCTATGCCTGCAAAAAATCAGGCAAGCCCTACGTCATCACCGCCGATGCGGACTTACTGTTGGAACACGCCGTTGCCGGTGAGCCGCTGCATGGTATTCAACAAAAAATGGCGCGTTGGGCGGCCAAAACCAATTACCGGCTGGCCGACAAAATTATTTGTGTCTCTGAACCAGCGCGGAAAAGTCTGGTGAATCATTGGGATGTAGACCCGGCCAAAATTGAGGTGATTCCCAATGGGGTTGATGTAGCATTGTTTAGCCAGCCAGTGGATAAAACGGCCGTTCGCCGCCAGTGGCACATTGCCCCAAACGTCCCCGTCATCATGTTTGTGGGCGGATTTCAGCCCTGGCATGGCATTGATGTGCTGGTCAACAGCTTCGCCGACCTGCTGGTTTCCTTTCCGGATGCACAACTGCTGCTGGTTGGCGATGGCCCCGCACGCGAAAATATTGAAGCTCTGGTACAATCCCGGCAGTTAAGCAGCAACGTCCACATGACTGGCCGCATCCCCCACGCTTACATTCCGTCCCTGCTTGCCATCGCTGATGTCGTCACCATTCCCTACCCCCGGCTGCCCAGAGAACTGTGGTTTTCGCCGCTTAAACTGTATGAATACATGGCCGCCGGCAAGGCCATTGTGGCTTCACGTGCCGGGCAAATTGGAGAGGTGTTGGTAGACCGGCAAAATGGGTTGTTGGTAGAACCGGGCGATGAAGATGCCTTGACGGAAGCAATTGTTACGCTGCTCCGCCATCCTGAACTGCGTGCCAAATTGGGTTTGCGGGCACAGCAGCAGGCTAAAACGGAGCATTCCTGGGGCCGTCAGGTGGAGCGTCTGGAAGCGGTGTATTGGGAGATTGTCGGTTGAAGAGTGAGGATTGAAGATTAAAGATTGAGGATTAAAGATTAAAAGATTGGAGATTGGGGATTGGGGATGTCTTTAATCGTTAATCATCAATCATCATTCATTAATCATCATTCATTATTCATTATTTACTGGAAAAGTGTGTCTTGTCCGTTCCTGTCATGTCTGAAATTGAAAACGGCCGTTTTTTGTGGCTGGCGCGGCTGTTGCAGTGGTGTACCACGCGCAATGTGCTGCTGGTGATGACGGGGCTGCAGTTGTTGTGGGTTTGGGCAATTTGGTGGACTGGCGCGACAACGGCCGTTTCCAAAATCATCGTCCTGACCATTTACACGCTCATTGCCGGGCTGGCTGCCTGGCTGCTGCCCTTGCCAAAAGAGATTGTGTGGCAGGGATGGCTGGAAAACCACACCTGGCAGTTGGGGACGGCCGTATTGGTGATAACGGCCGTGTTTGGCATTTACTACGCCACAGCCCAGCGCGTCTGGACATTTGACGAAGAAGGCAGCATACAAGCCGCCCAACTGGTCGCCGAAGAAGGCATAGATGATTTGTTTGCCAATTATGGCAAGCGTCCCTGGCTGGGCAGGCAGCATCCGCCCCTCATGCCCATCATTTATGGCGGCGTGATGACGCTATTTGGCACAAACCCGTTAACTGCCCGGCTAACAGCGCTGGCTTTTGCTTTGGGAACGCAGATGCTGATTTTTGCCATCGGCAGGCAGTTGTATGGTGTGCATGTTGGGCTGGTGGGTATGGCGTTGTTTGCCACGTTTCCGTTGGTTTTGCGGCTGGGAACGGCCGCTATGGTGGAAATGCCGCTCACGTTCTTTTTTGCCCTGACGCTTTATTTTGCTTTGCTGTATCTGGAGCAGGGGCGTGTGGGCTGGCTGGTGGGCATGGCGGTAACGGCCGTTGTCGGGCTGCTGTCCAAGTACACCATGGTGTTTGTCTTTCCGGTAATTTTTGGCTGGTTTGTGGTGTACGGCCGTACCCGGCAGGCATTAACCGTCTCTGCCATTTTGTCCGCATTGGGCGGGCTGGTCTTGCTGGCCTGGGTGCTGGCTGCCCGTTCATTGGGTGCGCTGGCCGGGCAGTTGTTTACCTTAAAGACGTATATTTTCATGCTGGCGACGAACCCTTACGGCCGTCAACTACTCATCGAAACCTTCACCACCAGACTGCCATCTGCCTTTGGGCTGTACAACTTGCTTGTGGTCACAGTGGGCGGCCTGCTGCTGCTGGCAAAGCGGCAAAAACAGAATTGGCTGCTGCTCATCTGGATAGCAGGCATTTGGCTGCCCGTTTCATTGACACTGCCGGATCATCGTTACTATTTGGCTTCATTTCCGGCTGTTGCTTTAGCAGGGGCGGCGGCCATGTGGCACTTTCCAGCCCATTTGCCCCGGCTGATGCTGGCAGCAGTATTGCAGGCTGGTGGGTCATTTTACCTGTTTGTCGATTGGGCAAGAGCGGCAGGTCTGTTTGTGAATTGATTATTGAGTCTGCCGAAAAAACCGCAAAGAGCACAAAGAAACGCCAGAGAAAAAATTTGTGAAATTCGTGAAATTCGTGGCTTTTTTCGGGGCAGTCATATTTGCACTTTTTAGTTTTGGACGCAGATTTTCAGGATTAACGCAGATTATCTTGCAATTATGTTGACACAATCCTGAGAATCAGCGTTAATCTGCGTCCCTTTTGCGCTTTTCTGAAATATGTGAATGCTTACCCAGTAACAATATGAATCATTTGAAACGAAAAACCCCATCAAAAATTTTGTTCTTTGTGCTGCTGTGGCTGCTGCTCTTTCCTGTTTGGGCATCAGCCCAGGACATCATTGAACCGCAGTGGCAGGGGCCTCGCCGTATTTCTCGCCCGGGAGTGGAGATTGCAGGTGAAGCAGCAATGGCGCTGGATCCTTATGGCACGGTGCATGTTGTCTGGTCGGAGGTAGACCCGGATGATGAGGTGAATACCATTGTCTATACCACCTTTGACGGACAAAACTGGGGTGTGCCTATTGATATTCGGGCGGCTGCGCCGGGGTTGACGATTGGTTCGTATGATGCGGTGGTGTATGGTGACCGGGTTTATGTGGTATGGACGGAGGGAACGTCTGGGCCTGTGTATATTGCCAGTGCGTCGGTGTTTCAGTCTGATTCGTACCATGATTGGTCACGGCCGTTACGCCTTGACATGCCTGCATACCGGCTAAAGCTAAATGTAGACAGCAAGGGTGTCTTTCATATGATGTTTGTCGATTTTTTCGGCCGTGAACCGGGCATCTATTACGTCTATTCCAAAGATTTTGGCGAAACCTGGACCAATCCATACTGGATAGACCCGGACATTCCCGTAACCAGCACGCCGAACGTGCTGCAATTTGTGTTGGATGACAAAGACGGTCTGCATGCCAGTTGGTATTACGTGGGTGACGAACTTTCGGGTAGTAATGGTGAAATGATACGCTACACCCATTCTTTGGATGGCGGCAAAAGCTGGATGACACCGGTGACCATTGATGTAAATGACCAAACGATTGATGAACTGCGTATTCCTTACCCCGGCCTGGCTGTTGCCGGCGATACGGTGCACATGATTTGGGCTGGCACGACTGAAACATACCGGGAGCATCGTTACTCGCTGGATCGTGGCAAAACCTGGAGCGAGACATTTCGGGTGTTTGGCAATTTGCAGGGGCAGGCTTTGGGGGATGCAATGGTTGCAGATGCGTCTGGGCGGCTGCATTTCTTTGGGCAAATTCGTTGGCCGCAGTATGTTTACCATTTCACCTGGACGGTTGAAGATGGCTGGTCTGACCCGGCGGGGATTTACCTGATTTCGCGCGATGGCAATGAGGGCAGGCAGGGGCGGTATCATGCTCATGCGCTGCGGGCGATTGTGCGCAACGGGAATGAAATGCTGGTGACGTTTACGGATGAGGCGGTGGGGCCGCTGTATGCCATGTGGAAAACGCTGCCGGACGTAACGGCCGTACCGCCAGCACCCACACCCACACCAGAAATACACATTGAGCCATCGCCCACGCCTGTGCCCGTTACCCCCACGCCAACACGCATCCCGCTGGACGAGAACAACCAGCGTGCGCCGCTGGAACCACCGAACACGGGCAGCAGTGTTTGGCTGGGTATTGTCCCGGCGTTGGTATTGGTGTCGGGCGTGTTTCTGTTTTATGCAGTTTGGCGGCGGCGTTGGAATTAACAACTTGTGGCAAGTGTGCATGTGGCAAGTAACGTGACTTGCAATCTGCAACCTGCCACCTGCAAACCTGCCACCACCTGTTAAGTACACTATTTAGTGATGAGCTAATAATCTACGTTTGTCATCAAATTTTCTTTGGAGGATTGTTGAATGCCTGATTTGGGTAAATTGAATGTGCAAATGAGCAACCGGCAGCGGGTATGGCGTAAACGATTTTGGCAGTTGGTACAGCCAACGGCCGTTTCCCGTCCAGTTTTTTTAATTGGCTGCGGCCGTTCCGGCACATCCATGTTGGTCTGGCAGCTAGACCAATCCTGGCAGGTGAACCTGTACAACGAAGACCATCCGGCAGCATTTGACAACTTCCGTCTGCGCGACCTGACTATCATTGACCAATTGATTGCCCAGAGCCGCGCACCGATTACGGTCTTTAAGCCCATTCTGGATACGGTACAAACGCCAAAATTGATGGAGAGGTATGCAAACGGCCGTTTCGTCTTTGCTTTTCGCAATTACAGCGACGTTGTTAACTCATCCCTTAAGAAGTTTGGTGTAAACAATAGAATAGGGCATGTTACCCGGTGGATGAACGACGACTTCAGTGAATTTTCTGCTGCGCCTCCGCCAGAAAAAACAAAAACATTCATTCGTCAGCGATGGCAGCCCGACCTGACACCAGAAGAAGGGGCTGCCCTTTACTGGCTCTTTTACAACCGCCTGTACTTCGACTTAAAGCTGCACCAAAGCGACAGGGTGCACCTGATTTCTTACGAAACATTGGTACAACAGCCAGAGCAAGAATTTCGGCGATTGTGCCAATTTTTAGACATCTCATTTGAGCAGCGGATGGTAGACGGCATATTTGCTTCCTCCATTGGCCGTGATCCCGCACCAAACATCCGAGACTCAATTCGCCTGGATTGCGAGAATTTATACGCCCAATTGTCCGCAGAAATTGAAGCACCGGCGAGAAAATGATTGATGATTAAAGCAAACAAGTGCATACCAATGCTTCTTTAACCTTTACGCTTTTAATCATTGCTCACTACCACCATCAAGGCACACTTTTTATGCGGATTTTGGTTATAACCAATTATTACCCCCCTTTTGAACAGGGCGGGTGGGGACAATTAACTTACGATGTCGTACAGCAGTTAAAATCGCGAGGCCATGAGGTGTTGGTGTTAACCAGCCAGCACCGCCGCAGTGAGCTGCCTGCGCCGGAAGAGGGTGTGGAACGGACGCTTTTTTTGGAAAGCCCGGATCACATCCATTACAAAATGAAATATACATTGGCTTACCGTCGGGAGGAGGCTGCCAACAAGCGAATTGTGGCACATCACTGCCGCCAATTTGCCCCGGATGTGGTGTATGTAAATGGCATGTGGAATTTGCCGGTTTGTGTGGCGCAAACGGCCGAATCCTGTTTACCCGGTCGTGTGGCCTACTACATGGCCAGCTATTGGCCTGCCGAACAGGATGCCCACTCTGCTTTTTGGCAGGATATGCCGGATGGCTGGAAGCGGCTGCCCAAACAGTTGGTTGGACAGGCGTTGGTAAATTGGTGGCTTAAACCTGCTGCCCGCAACCGGCTGGATTTTCGGGTTGTGATGTGTGTGAGTGATTATTTGCGGCGGCGCATTGTGGCTGAAGCGGGTATTCCCGAAGAACGGACGCGGGTGGTGTATAACGGAATTGATTTGGCTGATTTTCCGTTACGGCCGTTACCCGCACACACAAGCAGCACCCGCACCTTGAAACTGCTTTACGCCGGACGCTTTCATCCTGACAAAGGTGTCCATACCGTAATCGAAAGCCTGGGGCAGTTATGGCAAAAAACGCCATCCCTGCCGGTTTCTGTAACATTGGTAGGCAAGGGCGCACCGGCTTACGAAGAAGAACTGCATCATCTGGTACAAAAACTGGGCATCGCAAACTGGATAACCTTCAAGCCATTTGTGGCTCGCGAAAAGATGCCCGCCATACTTAGAGAACACGACGCACTCATATTTCCATCGATTTGGCCGGAACCACTGGCCCGTATGGTACAAGAGGCAATGGCTTCTGGCTTGATTGTCATCGGTACAACCACTGGCGGTACACCGGAGATTTTGCAAGACGGCCGTAACGGCCTGACATTCCCGGCAGGGAATGCCGCCATGTTGGCAGAAAAAATCTTATGGCTGACCCAAAACCAAGATCAATGGCACAATCTGGCACAGGCTGCCCGAAAAACAGTGGAACAGCAATTTACACTCAACCGGATGGTGAACGAACTGGAAGCGCAGTTCGACCAACTCATTCAGACCAAGGCGAAGTGAACCATGACTGGTCAGAGCAAAGACCCAAACATTTGTTTGTTCTCAGCCCACACAGCTCTGGTTCCACTGTGATGACAAAGTTGTTGGCAACATCTCCAAATGTCACCTCACTTCCATTTGAAGGGCAGTTTATGCCAGATGCAGAGCCACTTATGCGCATAGACCCCTGGAATCCGGAAGTCAAGCTGGATTGGCCTAAAATAAGAGCTGTTTGGGAAGCATCCTGGGATATGACCAAACCAATTCGGCTGGAAAAAAGCCCGCCCAATATTTTGCGAGCTGCGGAGATGGCTAAACATTTTGAAAACCCGTCATTTATTATCATGGTTCGCAACCCTTATGCCTATTGTGAAGGGACACGCCGCCGTAACCACTTTGGAATGGGCTATGGAAAAAATGCGTCTTACACGGAGATAGCCGAAGGCTGGGTGCGCGAGTGTCGCCAGCAAATTAAAAATATCCGGCAGCTTCCTCGTACGCTGGCCGTTACGTATGAAGAATTTACTGAGGATACGAAAGGGGTAGCTCAAAAATTGCTCGCTTTTATGCCGGAGCTGGTTTCTCTGGATGTGGAAGCGTCGTTTTGGATTCATTCTTTGCAAGGGGCATTGAAACGGCCTGTTGTGAATTTGAATGACAGCCAGATTGCCCGGTTGAGTTGTGAAGATATTGTTGAGATTACGGCCGTTCTCCGCAAACACCCTGATGTCATGAAATATTTCGACTATGAACTGCTGACGGAAAGTTATCACCCACTGGAAAAAATACGAATGCGCGGCCAGGACTGGTACAAAAAACACATTATCAGACGCATTCAACGACACGCCCACCGTATTAACCAATGGCTGGGACGCGAGTAAACTATTATTTTGATTGAAATGGTCAGCAACGGCTTGAACTGCAAAGGGCACGAAGAGCGCAAAGATTTTTTCTGAAACTTTCTGTGTAACGATTTCTTGACCAATATAAATTATTATTTTGATAATGAGAGTTATGGAGCAGGGGGGCAATCCCCAATCTCCAATCTCCAATTAAATTCATTCATAAGGAGCAAGCTTTGACCAAACCAAACGTCGTCTTGCTAACAATTGACACATTACGCCTGGATCGTCTGGGCTGTTTTGGCTGTAACAAACCGCTGACCCCCAATATTGACCGGCTGGCGGCTGAAGGTGTGCGTTTTTCGCAGGCCATTACCGGTGGTTCATGGACGCAGGCTTCTTTCCCTGTCATCATGACATCGACTTATGCGTCGATGTATGGTGGCTGTTTGGGGAAATTGTCTGCGGAACGGCCGTCTCCCGCAGACGCACTGACCAAACACGGCTACCGCACAGCCGCCTTCTCCACCAGCCCCCTCCTTAGCCGCGCCTATGGCTACGACCGCGGCTTCCAGCACTTTGTAGACCTTATTCCCAACGAAAAAGACCCGGCCTTGCGAGAAATGAAAGGCGGCCAGCGCCTGCTGCGCAGTCCACTGACCCATAAAGTAAGCAAAGCCATTGGCAAGCAAACCCGGCCAGCCAAGGTCTATGTGGATGCGGGCGATTTAATTGATGCCGCCAGTCAGTGGATGGGAGAAGATGCGCATCCTTTCTTTGCCTGGGTGCATTTTATGGATGTGCACTGGCCTTACCACCGGGAAGACGCGCTTTCCAAGCCAGAGGAAATTGCACAAGCCTGGCGCGATTTGTCCCACCTGCATGAGGCGAACTGGAACGGCGCGCCCATCAGCCCGGAGCAGCGCGACCATTACATCCGTTTGTATGAGGACGCATTGGTGTATACCGACGCGCAAATTGGCCGTTTGTTAGACGATATGGCGGCCAGAGGTGTGTTGGATAATACGATTATTGTGTTGGTGTCTGATCACGGTGAGGAATTTTTGGAACACGGCCGTTGGGGACATTGGGAAGATAACCTGTATGATGAAATTTTGCGGGTTCCGCTTATTTTTCGTCTGCCAGGACTGGATGGCGCACGCAATATCTCGCGGCAGGTAAGCACCATCGACATTATGCCAACGATTCTGGATTTGTGTGGCTGCCCGCCGCCGACTGGCATGTTGGGGCATTCTCTTGTGCCGCTTTGGCAGGAGCCAGGTGCGGATTATCCAGTGGAAACGGCCGTTACCGAAATGTGGCGCGACCATTGGCACATCATTGCCGTGCGCACAGAGACCCATAAATATATCTGGGACAGCAAAAAGCCGGATGCATCTCGCCTGTATGATTTGCTCAACGACCCGGAAGAACGGGTAAACGTCGCTGACCGCCATCCCGACATTGTGCGAAAGTTGCATTCTGTTGTAGATGCCCGGCTGGCTGATATGGCGCTGACTGCCCCGGAAACGGCCGTTACCGAACCCACCCTCGACGACGATGTGCTGGCCCGTCTGCGTGGACTGGGTTACGTGGAATAACGACCATGCGTGTTCTCTTCATAACAGCCTACTTCCCCCCATGCGACTTTGGCTGGGGCTACATGCGCATTTGCGAACAAATTGCCGATGGCCTGCACAAACGCGGGCACGATGTGGCCGTGCTGACCAGCACCTACCGCCACGCAGAGGCCGAGACCAAGCCCTACCCCGTTTATCGCCAGCTTGTCATTGAACCGGATTGGCACGCCCCGCACTCTCCCATGAAGCAGTTCTTTTTTGGGCGGCGGCGGCGGGAACGGGAAGCCATTGCTCACCTGGAAACGGCCGTTGCCCGCTTTCAGCCCGACTTGCTCTTTGTGTGGGATGCTTACGGCCTGTCCAAGGTGATGCTGCGCCATGCAGAACAGATGCCTGGGGTGAAGGTGGCTTATTACTTTGCCAACTATTTACCGGAATATCCGGGCGGATATTTTGAATATTGGCGTTCTGAGGGCAGCAAAACGGCCGTAAAAATTCTCAAAGCCCCCCTTGCCCTCATTGCCAAAACCATACTCAAGCTGGAAGGCAAACCCATCCCCCTGGCCTATGAACACACCATCAGCGTCAGCCATTACGTGCGCGACCGCCTGCGCCAGCAAAACCTCATTGGCGCGGATGCCATCGTTGCCCCCAATGGCATAGACATCCCCTTGTTTCAAGCCGATGTGGTTCAGCCAGAGCCAGAAAGCCCCCTGCGCTGTCTCATTGCTGGCCGGGTTGTACCAGAGAAAGGGGTGCATACCCTCATTGAAGCGTTTGCTCTGCTCAAGCAGGATGGGCTGCTGCCCCAGGTGCGGCTAACGGTGCTGGGAGATGGCCCGGCGGAGTATAAGGAATATCTTAAGCAACAGGTGCTACAGTATGGCCTGGATCAGGCTGTTACCTTTGCCGATCCGGTTCCTATTGCAGAAATGCCTGAACGCTTAAAAGCACATGATATTGTGATGCTGCCATCAGAATGGGACGAACCGCTTTCTTGTGCCATGTTGGAAGGCATGGCGGCAGGCAGGCTGGTGATTGGTACGACCAGAGGCGGCAGTGGCGAGGTGCTGGCAGACGGCCGTACCGGCTTAACATTCACGGCTGGTGATCCGGCTTCGCTGGCCGAAAAGTTGAAAATGGTCATCGCCGACCGCACGCTGGTGACACGATTGGCAGCGGCCGGACAGGCTGAAACAGTGCGCCATTTTAATATGGACGTGTCTGTGGAGAGGATTGAATCTTATTTAATGGGTTTGCTGGCCGGCACGGCCGTAACCACCCCAACCGTATGAAAATACTCTTTCTATCCCGCTGGTTTCCATACCCGGCAAACAACGGCTCCAAACTGCGAGTTTACCACCTGCTGCGCGGCTTGACTCAAGCGCACGAAGTGGTGCTGCTTTCCTTTTGTGAACCGGGTGAAGACGTGCAGACGGGGATGCCTGTTTTGCAGGCAATGTGTAAAGCAGTGCATACGGTGACATGGAAGCCGTTTAATCCCAATAGCACGGCGGCAAAGCTGGCCTTTTTTAGCCCCAAACCCCGCTCTGTCATCGACACTTTTTCGCCGGAAATGGCGGCTTCTGTGCAGCGGCTGACTGCCGAACACGCCTTTGACCTGGTGATTGCCTCGCAGGTGGGCACGGCCGAATATGCCCGCTTTTGGGGGGACATTCCCGCCATCTTTGAGGAAGTGGAGCTGGGTGTGTTTTATGAAAAATATACCAGGGCTGCTACACCTGCCGCCCGTTTGCGTCATGGCTTGATGTGGTGGAAGCAAAAAAATTATTTGCGGCAGACACTTGCTCATTTTCAGGCGTGTACGGTGGTTTCTGACGTGGAGAAGGCGCTGGTGGAAACGGCCGTTGGCCCCCATCAGCATGTAGAGGTTATTCCCAACTGTATGCACCTGCCAGATTACCAACTGCCGAAAGTACAGAAACAGCCCAACACGCTTGTGTACACAGGTTCGTTTACCTACTTTGCCAACCATGAGGCGATGGTCTGGTTTTTGCAGCATGTCTACCCGTTGGTTAAAACGGCCGTTCCCGACACCACCCTTACCATCACCGGCGACCACGCCAATTTGCCCCTACCAGAGGCAGACGGTGTAACCCTGACAGGCTTTGTGGATGACATCCGGCCAGTTATTGCCAACGCGGCCATTAGTCTGGCCCCCATTCACACCGGCGGCGGCACACGCCTGAAGATTCTGGAGGCGATGGCTTTGCGTACGCCGGTGGTTTCCACTACAAAGGGGGCTGAAGGGCTGGATGTGGTGGATGGTGTGCATTTGTTGTTGGCAGACACACCGGCAGATTTTGCCCAGGCCGTTATTCGTTTGTTGGGGGATGCGGCGCTGCGGCAGCGTTTGGCGGAGAATGGTTACCGGCTGGTGGCAGAAAAGTATGACTGGACGGCCGTAGCTCCCCGTTTTTTGCAGTTGGCATTGCAGACGGCCGCGGTCGGAGAGAAACAACTGGCATGACTTCTTTGAGACGTTTGACCCACAATGAAGCATTGCAGCGCAAGGTGATTAAAGCCCTCATAATTATTGGGGTGCCTGTGTTGGGCTTTGCCCTGGTGCAGTACCGGTCAGATACGATGATGCTGGCGGCGCTGCTGGCTGTGCCGCTGGGGCTGCTGGCTGTTACGCTGCTGCTGCGCTGGCCGCCGTTGGGGTTGCTGGCTGTGGTGGCTGTGGCGTTGATTGTGCCGTTTGATATTCCGCGTGTGGGTACGGTGGCGATTATGTTGGCCGGGTTAACGGCCGTTTGGCTGGGTGATATGTTCATGCGGCAGAGGCGGCTGGTTTTTGTGGTGTCTCCTACCATTCCGCCGCTGATCATGTTTACGGCCGTTGTCATCCTCTCCTTCATCATCGGCCAACTGCCCTGGTTTTACGTCTCCCAGGTTCCCATCGACCGGCAAATCGGCGGTGCAGCCATCTTCATTCTCTCCTTCGCCGCCTTCTTCATGGCCGCCCACCAAATCCGCGACATCAAATGGCTAAAATACATGGTATTCGGTTTTATCGTACTGGCCATTCCATCCATCATATTTGGCCTGCGCATTTTACCCGCCCAAACATCCTTCCGGCTAAACCGCATGATTTACAGCACAAAAATCACCGGCGGCAGTCTGTATTGGTTGTGGCTTGCCGCATTCATTTTTAGCCAAATTTTAATCAACAAAAAATTAGACAACCGTCTGCGAATCATTATGGCGTTTTTGTTAGTCGGGCAGTTCTATCTGGCAATGGGACGCAAGCGTGCCTGGACATCAGGTTGGTTTCCGGCACTCGTTTCATTGGCAATCATCCTGGTGGCATACCGGCCTAAGCTGGCTTTGCCGTTAACCTTAGGGGCGCTGTTGGTTGGGGCACTGGGTTCTCAGCAAATATATGATGCCGTATTTATTGGTGACAATGAATACAGCGCCATCACCCGCCTGGAAGCCTGGACAATCGTCACGGAAATCGCCAAAAAGAACCCTATTCTGGGGCTTGGGCCAGGAAATTATTACAACTACACCACACTTTACTCCATTCGCGGCTGGTACGTGCAGTTTAATTCGCATAACAATTATGTGGACATTCTCGCGCAAACCGGCATTTTGGGCATTATTTGTTTTTTGTGGTTTGCGGTGGTGGCTGGACGGCTGGCATGGCGGCTGCGTACTTTAGTGCCCAAAGGCGGTTTTACAGAAGCGTACGTATTTGGGGCGCTGGGTGGGCTGGTAGGCAGTATGGCCGCTGCCATGTTAGGTGATTGGGTGCTGCCCTTTGTGTTCAACATCGGCATTTTTGGCCTGCGTGCCAGCATCATTTTCTGGTTGGTAATGGGGGGGCTGGTTGCCATTGACCAGATGCTGATTAAAAAAATTCCAATTGATGATTGATTTCTGTAACGGGTATGTAAGCGGCAAGCAGTATGACTTGCAGCCTGCAAACCTGTAACGTGTCGTTGCTTTCATCCATTAACCATCAATCATGACTTCACCAAAAAAGAAATTGCGGAGGCGCAAAGGACGCGGAGAATTTGAAGTTATCAGAGAAAAATCTTTGTGTTCTCTGCGCCTCTGCGGTGAATTTAACCTTTTTTCAATGAACTCAATCTTTATTTTCAAAGGTGACTGACCTATGTTTTCACAAATCGTATCCATAGCAGGGGAAGAACTCCGCTACCAATACGTGCAAATTCGTCAAAAATTGACCCAAAACCACCACATACCAGCTAAAGTGCTGGTCAATGGCAGCCCCAAATCGGGCACAACCTGGATGGTGAAATTGATTTCGTCTCTACCCGGCTACCGGGAAGTAGGCAATTATCAGGGGGATTTTCAAAAGTATTATCAGAGCGAATCGGGGGATGTCATTCATGGGCATGATCCGTTTTCTTTGGAATTAAAGCAGATTTTGGCTGAAGCAGGAATCAAGGTTGTGTTGATGGTGCGAGATCCACGTGATCAGTTGGTCTCGCGGATGTTCCACATAAAGCGCAGCCCCAAGCATGTCTGGCATGATCGCATGCAGGATATTGGCGTTGATGAAGCGTTGATGATGTGTATTGAAGGGCGTGAAAATTTACCGGCTACCAGTCAGGTAATTGCGCTTGCCCAGACGTGGATGGTTCCTGAAGCGGAGATGTTGTGTGTGCGTTATGAAGATATGCTGGCTGATCCGGTGACGCATTTTTCCAAGGTGATGCAGTATATTGGCATGGAAGCGGATCATTTGCTGGCGCGGGTGGTGGTGGAGCGTAATCGCTTTGAGCGCCTGTCTGTGGGGAAGCGTATCTGGCAGCAGCAGCGGCGGCCTGGCCAGGAAGATGCCAACTCTCATTTTCGCAAGGGGATTGCGGGTGACTGGCGTAATTATTTGAAGCCGGAGCATATTGCCCGTTTTAAGGAGTTGGCTGGCCGCCAGTTGATTGAGTTGGGCTATGAACAGGATATGGATTGGTAGCCTGTGATGGTGAAGCTTTCTGTTGTGATTGTTAGCTGGAATACGGCCGATTTGCTGCGGGCATGCTTGCGCTCTGTTTATGAGCATCCGCCAACGGTGACGTTTGAGGTTTGGGTGGTGGATAATGCGTCGCATGATGGTAGTGCGGAGATGGTGCGGCGTGAGTTTCCGCAGGTGAAACTGGTGGCGAAGGATGTGAATGGGGGGTTTGCGGCAGGAAATAATGAGGCGCTGCCGCTGTGTGCCGGGGAGTATGTGCTGTTGTTGAATCCTGATACGGTGGTGAAGCCGAATGCGCTGCAAGCGTTGGTGGATTTTTTGGATGAAACGCCGGATGCAGGCGCGGCGGGGTCGATGCTGTTGAACCCGGATGGTTCTTTGCAGCCGTCGGCTTTTCCGGCGCCGACGCTGCGGCGGGAGTTGTGGCGGTTGTTTCATTTGGACAGGATACGGCCGTATGGCATTTACCACATGCAGCAGTGGGACACGGCCGTTCCCCGTGAAGTAGACGTACTGCAAGGGGCATCCTTGCTCATTCGCCGCGACATTTTGAACCAGATTGGCTTGTTCGACACAACCTACTTTATGTACTCCGAAGAAGTCGATTTATGCCGTCGGCTGCAGTTGGCTGGCTGGCGGTTGTATTGGGTTCCTGCTTCTCGCGTGGTGCATTATGGCGGGCAAAGCACCCGGCAAATTGCAGAGCAGATGTTTATTCAGCTTTACCGGGGCAAGCTGCTTTATTTTCGCAAGCATTACGGCCGTTTTCATGCGTGGGCATACAAAGCAGTTTTGGCACTGGCTTCCGTGGCGCGGCTGGCACTCACCCCGCTGGTCGTGGTGCAGTCCGCCGAAAAACGGCAGCAAAGCCTGACATTGGCGCGGTATTATGCCCATCTTGTCAAAGCCATTCCCTCCTTTTAATGAACGTTATGACCGAATCCAAGATGAAAATTTTGTTTTTGACCCAAATTATTCCATATCCCCCGGATGCCGGGCCGCGTGTCAAAACGTGGCACGTGCTGCGCTATCTTATTGAGCGAGGGCATGAGGTGACGCTGGCTTCTTTTGTGCGGCCAGATGAGGAGCGCCATGTACCTGTGTTGGCGGAGCTGTGCCATGCGGTGCATACCGTTCCCATTCGCCGGTCGCGGGTGGCTGATGTGGGTTTTTGGCTGCGCAGTCAGGTGACGAGACGGCCGTTTTTGATTGAACGGGATGATTTGCCGGGTATGCGCCAATTGGTGCGCCGCCTGCTGGCGGAGACACCTTTTGATATTGTGCATGCCGACCAACTGACGATGACGCAGTTTGCGCTGGATGCGCTGGAAATGGGGGAGAAACGGCCGTACACGATTTTCGACGCCCACAACGCCACCTGGACAATTTCGGCGCGTATGGCAGAAAACATGCCCTGGTTTCTTAGACCTGTTGTCAAGCTGGAAACTGCCCGTATTCAAAAATATGAGGCCATGTTGGTCGAGCAGTTAGACCATACGATGGTGGTGATTGCCCCTGATCGGGAAGCGCTGCTGGCTGCAGCCGGAAACGGCCGTGCCGCCCGGTTAGCCCCAAAAATCTCCGTTATTCCCATTGCCGTTGACACAAACGTTTTGCAGCCTGTCAAACGCAGCCCGGCATCGCTCAACATTTTGACATTGGGGTCATTAAATTATCCGCCCAACGCCGATGGCATCCGCTGGTTTGTGCGGGACGTTTTTCCGCTTATCCGGCAGGAAGTACCGGATGTTACATTGACCGTCATCGGGAAAAACCCGCCTGCTGATTTTGTGCGCTGGGCTGAACAGGAACCGGCCGTTTTTGATGTGACAGGCTACGTGGAAGATTTGACGCCCTACATGGAAAAGGCCGCCTTGATGGTTGTGCCGGTGCGGGCTGGCGGCGGTATGCGTGTGCGTTTACTGGAGGCTTTTTCCCGGGCTATGCCCACTGTGACCACCACGATTGGTCTGGAAGGGATTGAAGCGGAATCCGGGCGGGAGGTGTTGGTGGCAGATTCGCCGGAAGAGTTTGCGCGGGCGGTGCTTCATTTGCTGCGTAACCCTGCTTTGCAAGATCATTTGGCGGAACACGGCCGTATCCTGGCACAAAAGAAATATGACTGGCGTGTTGTCCTGGCAAAAATGGATGCCGTCTATCAAAAAGCCAGACAGCCATTCTCTAACCATTAATCTTTCATCCATCAATCATCAACCTTTATTCACAGGAGCAACAGATGCTTAACCGCGTGTGGGAAAATCCTCGCCGAACATTAACAGCCATCATTATCGTGGCGGTGCTGCTGCGGGTGGGGGCAGCGCTGTATATTGGCAACACCATCGAAGCGCTACCCGGCATTTTTGATGAAGTGTCTTACCATACGCTGGCGCTGCGGGTGCTGGATGGGCATGGTTTTTCTTTTGGTGAACGGTGGTGGCCGGCAACGGCCGCAAACGCCCCAACCGCACACTGGTCCTTTTTGTACACGCTGTACCTTGCCGGAATTTATGCCCTGGTTGGCGAATCGCCTTTGGTGGCGCGGGTGATTCAGGCGGTGTTGGTGGGGATTGCCATGCCCTGGCTGGCGTTTCGGTTGGCACTGCTGGTGTTTGCGCAGTGGGGGCAAAAGTATGCGGAAAAGGTTGGGCTGGCGGCGGCGGCGGTAACGGCCGTGTACATTTATCTCTTTTACTATGCGGCTGCACTCATCACCGAAAGTTTCTACATCACCGCCATCATGGCTTCGTTCTACTTTGCCTTTCGTATCCAGAAGGCCCAAAATGCCCGGCTGTCTGATTGGGTGTGGCTGGGTGTTTGTTTAGGGGTGACTGTGCTGCTGCGGCAGTTGTTTTTGTTGTTTGTGCCGTTTTTGCTGCTGTGGCTGTGGTGGGCAGTGCGCCCGTCGTTGTGGCGGCTGGTCTTGCCTCTTGTTCTCATCGGTATGATGGTGGCCCCTTTTACCGTGCGTAATCAGCGCGTATTCGGCCGTTTTGTCCTGCTCAATACCAACTCCGGGTATGCTTTCTTTTGGGGCAACCACCCCCGGTACGGCACAAAATTCATTCCTATTTTGCCTTCCCGCGAATATTACGAAATGATTCCCGATGAACTGTTGGCGCAAGGGCTAAATGAAGCGGAACTGGAGTCTGAACTTTTATCTTTGGGCTTGGGGTTTGTTTTTGATGATTTCGGCCGTTACATCAAACTGTCATTAAGTCGCATTCCTGCTTACTTTGTTTTCTGGCCGTCGTCACAATCATCTACCATTTCCAACATTTCCCGCGTGGGCAGTTTTGGCCTGTTTTTGCCTTTCATGGTGTATGGGCTGGTGTTGGGTTTGCGCAAACGGGCTGCTTCATTTGCCGATTGGCTGCGTATGCCGCAAACGCTGCTGGTGCTGTTCATGTTGTTTTACACAGCCCTGCACGTGCTTACGTGGACACTGATTCGTTATCGGATTCCAATTGATGCGATATTGATTTTGTATGCCGGTTTAGCGCTGGTAACAATTGAAGAAAAAATCTTTTAGCGTAATCCGAAGCCCGTACACCCGTGATTGGGATGCAGATAACGGGTTACGGGCAACGGATTACGGATACCGTCTACATACCAAAACAGTAATTTGTAAAGAAGCAGATGCGCCAGCTTATCCAGCCGATTTGTGAGAACAGGTACCACAGGTATGCGCCAATGAGCAGCACTCCGGCGTAACGGCCGATTGCCCAGCGCCGTACGATTAACAAAAACAACAGCGCTATCACCGTTGCAAACAAGAGAATAACAGAAGATTCCAGGTTTTCTGTAACAACCTGCATATTTTCACCGCGCCACAAAATGATGAACACCCAGGGCAGGCCCAGCCCAATGGCAATATCGAAGATGTTGGAGCCGACAGCATTGGCAATGGCCATGTCGCCTTGTCCTTTTCTGGCAACGACAATGGAACTCATCAGGTCGGGAATGCTGGTTCCGGCGGCCAGAATGGTGAGAGCGATGATGACTTCTGGTACACCGATGGCGTGGGCAATTTGTACGGCCGATTCCACCATGAGGTGTGAAAGCAAGGCCAGAAAAATGATGGAGACGGCAAAGTTGAAGATGAGGAGATGCGGCCGTTTCCGCAAATCGGCAAAAAAGAGCGACAACGTTTTGTCCAGCACATTGCGCCATGTCCACCCGCTGGCACGCAGGGCTTGTTGGGGACTTTCCTCCTCCTCCTCATTTTGCGCATTATCCGCCTCAATTTCATAAGGCAGCCACTTCTTCCACAGGCCAAACGAGAACAAGTAAACGACATACAAGCTCACATACATGAGCGCGTCAACCAGAGTGATGGTGCCATCTCGAAACGTAAACAGCAGCAGCAAGATGCAGACAATGTAAAAAATCAGGTCACGGATGACAGGCTGCCATGTCAGCACAGCCCGTTTAACCAATGCCGAAGCCCCAATAATGACCAAAATGTTAAAAATGGCTGACCCCACAATTGTGCCAGCACCCATTGCCTGCTGTTCCTGCACCCGAAACAGCGCCAAAATGGAAACAAACAACTCCGGTGCAGATGAGCCGACTGCCATGAACGTAGCCCCGGCAATATCGGAGGAAAGTTTCAGCCGGTCAGAGATAATTTCCAGCGTTTCAACAAAATAGACTTCTACAACCTGGGCGAGCAGGTAAAAAGCCAGTAACAGTTCCAAAATCCACAGGATGATCATGATTACTTTTTTGCTTCCTTGTTTGTTGGTGTGTGCCTGTTTTGTACGGCGAGATTTTTACAGGGTCAGAAGGATACACGCAAATTGAAAAACACAAAAACTGAAGGCGGGTTGGTGTAAGCCGGTTGGTAAGAAAGGATCGTTACTATTCCACTGTAAAAGCCAACAATGATAAATAGCTTGGTTACATGTTGAACTTTTTTCTGAAATGGGGGAGCCATCGTGAACGGCTGGGCAAACCACAAAAGGTGTTTGAGTGTGAGAACATCTTTTTCCTTGTGGGCTGCTTGTGTAATTGGCAAAAAATCCCGGGTGTTTTTGTGCTAATTGCATCACACATTGTTGGCGCCATGAATTTATCTGCTTATGGATGTACTCTTTATTGTTCCCTATGTGCCCAATTTGGTGAGGACACGCCCCTATAACTTTATTCGAGCATTGAGTGAGCGCGGTAACCGGGTGACGGTGTTGACTGTGCGCGCCAGTGAAGCGGATGAGGCGGATTTGGCTGCGCTGCGAAAGATGGTGTATGCGGTGGAGGCGGTGTCTTTGCCTGTTTGGCGTTCCCTGCTGAATTGTTTGCCGGCTTTGTTGTCGGGTGTGCCTTTGCAAACACGCTTTTCGTGGGATGCGGGTCTGTTTTCGCGGTTAAACGGCCGTTTCCCCTTTGACGTGGTTCATGTCGAACACCTTCGTGGCGTGCGCTATGCCCTGCATCTCAAAAAACACACCCAACTACCCGTTGTATGGGACAGCGTAGACTGCATTACCCATTTGTTTAAGCAGGCCGCTGCACAAAGCAAAAACAATATGCTTCGCTGGCGCAGCCGCTTTGAATTGGGGCGCACAGAGCGGTATGAGCGGTGGCTTTTGGACAAATTTGACCAAATTTTGGTGACGTCGCATCTGGATAGGGAAGCGATGCAGTCGCTGAACCCCCAACAGCCAGCACCCATTACGGTGGTTCCCAATGGGGTGGATTTGAACTATTTTCGGCCAGACACGGCCGTTACCCGGCAAGAAAAATCACTCGTTGTCAGCGGCAAGATGAGCTACCACGCCAATATCAGCATGGTGCTGCATCTTGTGGAAAAAATTATGCCGCATGTGTGGCAAGAACAGCCAGACGTGACCCTCACCATTGTGGGCAAAGACCCGACCAAAGAGGTGGTGGCATTGGCTGAACATCCAAACATTACAGTAACGGGGACGGTGCCGGAGATACGGCCGTATCTCCAACAAGCCGCCATCGCCCTCACCCCACTCACTTACGGCGCAGGTGTCCAAAACAAAGTACTGGAAGCAATGGCCTGCGGCACACCCGTTGTCAGCACAACACGCGCCATCAAACCGCTGGGTGTCCAGCCGGGGCGCGCTCTCCTGGCTGCCGATGACCCGGCCCAATTTGCCCGGCACGTCCTGGAACTGCTGGCAAACCCGGCACAACGCGCCCAAATCGGCCGTGCCGCCAGAGCATACGTAGAACAGAACCACAACTGGCACACACTGGCTGGAGACCTGGAGCAAATTTACCAACAAGCAAAACATCAACACAACCCGGTATTCAAACAAGCCGCCACAGCCGCAAAATAGGTCATTTTCAACGAATTAGAATCGTTGCAATTAGTTTGTGTAATGGAACAATAGCAAAGGTGTAGCAGTCCATGATCATTGTGCAATCCCCATTAAGAGTTAGTTTGTTCGGCGGCGGAACCGATTTCGCCGACTTTTACAAGGAACATGGCGGGTGTGTCCTGTCCTCCGCCATCGACAAATTCATCTTCGTCACCATAAAACAGCGTTTTGATGACAAAATTCGCGTTGGCTACACACGAACAGAAATGGTAGACAGCATCGATGAAATTCAACACGAATTGATTCGAGAAGCACTCCGGGTTACGGGCATCCAAAAAGGGGTGGAAATTACCACAATGGGCGACATCCCCTCCGAAGGTTCGGGGCTGGGTTCTTCCAGCACAGTTACCGTAGGGGCTTTGCATGCCATGTATGCCTACCAAAAGGAATTGGTGCTGTCGGAGCGGTTGGCGCGGGAAGCCTGCTACATTGAAATTGAAAAATTAGGAAAGCCCATTGGTATCCAAGACCAATACATTGCGGCTTATGGTGGTTTGCGTTTTATGGAATTTATGCCGGATGGGCGGGTAGTTGCTAATCGTGCTGTCTTTGATGACCATACGCTGCGCCGTTTGAATGAAAACCTGCTTTTGTTCTTTACAGGTGTTACGCGCAAAGCCGATAACATTCTTTCAGAACAAAAAAGCAACATTCAGGATAAAACATCAATTTTGTGCCAGATGAAATCCATTGCTTACACAGCGTTTCAGGAACTGCAAAAAGGGCATTTTCGGGCGATTGGTGAGCTTTTGGATGAGAGCTGGCAGTTGAAGAAGCGGCTGGCCAGCCAAATTAGCAACGGTGTGCTGGATGAGATGTATGAAACGGCAAAGGCGGCCGGGGCAATTGGCGGCAAAATTTCAGGCGCGGGCGGCGGCGGTTTTTTGTTGGTTTATGTGCCTAAAACACATCATGAGGATGTGCGGCAGGCGTTGAGTCATTTGCAAGAATTACCGTTTCGATTGGGGCAGGATGGCAGTAAGGTCATTTTTGATTATCAACGATGAGGAGCAGCGATGAATCACGTAAGACATTATTTTTCGGAAATAACAGAGACTTTGACGCGCATTGATGAAGGCCCGATTAATCAGGTGATTGGTTTGCTGCATGAGGCACGGGTAAACGGCCGTCAAGTGTTCATCATGGGCAACGGCGGCAGTGCATCCACCGCATCCCATTTTGTATGCGACCTGGCCAAAAACACCCGCCAGCCAGATTGGCCGCATTACCGCGTTATCGGCCTTACAGACAATATGGCTATCTTTTCTGCCTATGCCAACGATGAAGGGTATGAAAACGTCTTTGCCATGCAGCTCGCCAATCTGGTACAGCCGGGAGATGTCGTTATCGGCATTTCAACCAGCGGCAACTCGCAGAATGTATTGCGTGGCATTGCCCTGGCCAATGAAAAAGGGGCTACAACAGTCGGTTTTACCGGTTTCGATGGCGGTAAATTGGCAGGAATGGTTGATATTCATTCCCACACACCCAGTTATTGCATTGAACACGTCGAAGATATTCACTTGATGCTGGAGCATTTAATTACCAAAGTGCTGCGGGAGATGACAGAAACCGTTGCTGTTGAGCAATGTCTTGGCACATCTGTGTCATAATAAAATGTGGGTTGGTTTATGCCTTGTGTATAATGATGAAG
>CAZRIB010000006.1:0-5039 GCA_964600035.1 uncultured Ardenticatenaceae bacterium
CCAATCTCCATTCCCAATTCCCACTCGCCGATGCTTGCTCTGCCCGTTATAATGAATGCATCATGGCAGAGCATGGCGAACCTCTCAGCGACCGCGAACTGGAAGTGCTTAAATGTGTGATAGACGGGCTTTCTAACAAAGAAATCGCCGCAACTTTGCACATTAGCCAAAATACCGTCAAGGTTCACTTACGCAACGTCTACACCAAGCTGGGTGTTGCTTCCCGCACCGAGGCCACTACGGCCGCATTGCAGCAAGGCCTGCTGGCCCTGCCCGGCGCAGAAATCCCGGCACAACCTGTTGAACAGGAAACGGCCGTTGAACCAGAAACGGCCGCTGCCCAACCCACTACGCCAGCCCCCCCGCCTCCCGCCGCAGTTGAACCATCAAAGCGTTCTGTGCAAAGCCTGATCATGTACATTGTGTTTGGCATCATCCTTGTTGGTTTATTGGGCATCATCGGCTGGCAAGCCATCAACCCACCCGACCCCACGCCACTGCCCACAGCCACCCCTTTTGCGGAACGGCCGTTGGGACAATCACCCTGGTCTGAAACAGCACCACTGGAAACGGCCGCTGCCGGTATGGCCGTCGCAGCCGTCGGGCTGGATGTGTACCAAATTGGCGGCGAAACAGAAGCCGGGGTGGTAAACAGCGTATATGTGTTTAACACCCAGCAAAACCAATGGCGCAGTGCGCCGCAAAAGCCAACGGCCGTTACCAACGCCTCCGCCGCCGTCCTGTTTGGTGAAATAATTGTGTCTGGCGGCCAGCTTGCCGACGGCTCCCTGACCAGCATCGTCGAAGCCTACAGTCCCTCACAGCAGGCATGGCGGCAGCTTACCCCCCTGCCCCAACCCGTTGCAGGCGGAGTAGCCCTTTCAGATGGCAGCTTTCTCTACTTCATCGGCGGACAGTCAGAAAACGGCGTGCTAGACACCACATATCTCTATGACCCCGGCGCAGATAGCTGGCGGCCATTGACTGCCCTGCCAACACCCCGCGCATTTGCCACAGGCAGTGTTATTGCCAATAAATTGTATGTGGTTGGTGGGGAAAATGAAGATGGGGCACTGGATGTATGCGAATTTTATGACCCCGTTGCGGAGTTGTGGCAAAGCTGCGCCCCAATGCTGCAGCCACGCACAAAAGCCAGTGCCGCCGTTGTGGTGAACAAATTGTATGTCATTGGTGGGAATGTCAACAGCGACGGAGCGTTAACGTACAGCGAAATTTATGACCCCAATACAGACACGTGGCAGGTGTTAAATATGCCTGATTTTGCTGATAAACGGCCGTGGCAGCAGCCAGGTGCAGCCAACGTCGAAACGCGCATCTACATCCTCGGCGGCCGTCGGGGCGACCAACTCCTTAATACCCACTACGTCTACACCCCATTTATCTACAACACCTACATCCCCGCCGCCGCCGCAGAAGACCAAAAATAAATAATCAATAATTTTTAGATTGATGATTAAAGCGGCTCCCCGCATTCGCTTTAATCATCAATTATCATTCATCATTCGTCACTTTTTCCCTGGCGGCTTCCTCAAACGCTTCGGCATAAAACCAGGTAATGGCTTTGGCATCTGCCCAGGGCTTTAAGGCGGCCATTAATTGACGGCCGGGTTCGCTCAGTAAAGCCATTTCAAACGCCTGGGCATTGGTAAAATAAGCCGAATAGCTCAAATGAAACCGTGACTCACCGCCGGGTTTACCCGTTACACGTGCAACTTCTGTTTTTACCAACCCGGGCAGCTGCTCGACCAACTGCAAGTGGGTTCCTGAAAAAAACAGTTCCAGCGCATCTTCATCTTCAACACGCCGGTATAACACGGTAAATTTGAACAGTGCCATTATTCGTCTTCCTCATCCCAAATGGCAAGGAGTTGCGCTTTTAAGTCGTCGCGCTGTTGGTTGTACGCATCGTCGGTTAGCTCTCCGGCTTCGTAGGCTTCATCCAAATCGGCCAACGCTTGCAGCAATGCGTCTTGTTCGTTCTCGCCGTCTTCTTCCTCGTCCCATTCGTCCTCGTCGTCCCACTCATCTTCGTCGTCCCAACTGTCTTCATCTGCGGCGGCGCGGTTTTGCCAGCCGCGTACAGCAAAGACGACAACGACAACGGCCAACAGCAGGCCAATGCCGCCAATGATGAGTTCGCTGCTTTGGCTGCGAGGGGCAACCACATTGCCGGCGGAATCGGTTACAAGCCGGGGTTTGCCTTCTAATGTGAAGGAGAAGGTGGCTGCATCTTGAACGGCCGTATTGCTGTACCGCGCAAACGTCCCCATTTCTGTTTGCGAAACGCCCTCAGAAACCCATCCTGGGCCATTCAGTGTCACCCCGGCATCTGGCATAATGACAGACGCACTGTTTACGGGGTATGGCAGGTCGTAGGAAACAGACATGCCGTCATCAAAGGGCAGTTGGTAAGTCACCAGCAAGTTAGACGTGCCTGTTCCCGGCCGCAGGGGAAAGGTATCGGCATAGCCTGTTTCTGTCGCGATGACTTCTGTGGCTGGCAGGAAGGAGGTTTGTTGACCAAAGGCACGCTGAAACTCAACGGCCGTTGCCCCTTCCGGCACAAACAACTTCACCGTACCTTCATCTGGATTGCCTGTTTCACCCATAAAAACGGCCGTACTGTTGTTACTAATCACGTACAACGTCGCCACATCCAACATATCATCGGCAAACCCCAGAATGGTGTGCATTTGTTCAATCGACACAACACCGGGGTCAGTTGTTTGTTCATAAACCGTTACAGGCATATCCAGTGCTGTTTGCGCCTGCGTTAATTGGGCGGCCGAGCTGCTAAAATTCAGCCCATCGTAAGCCACACTAACCAGATACACCCAATCCGGCGGCACGTCTGTCACTTCAAACTGGTATGAACCATCAACACCCAATGTGGTTGTCAGGGTCAAGGTTTCTTCAAAATTCAGGTTGAAGGCCCGCAAAACAACGGGTTCATCTACCAGTGGGGTGTTGGTTGTGCCGTTGGTCACAACGCCGGAAATTGTTCCCAAAGCAATGGGTTCTGGCGGGGCAAAGGGATCGACGTAGTTAAAACTGAGGGAACGGCCGTAAGCCACCACAGCCCACTGGTCATCCTCACTAAGCGCTACGTCATGGCCGGGAATATCGGGGTTGGTAACGGCCGAACGCACCATCTCATTGCTTTTGTCAAACCAGTACACCGGGTCTGACAAATTTGTGGAAATATTCTCTGCATCCGGGCCATCCCCTGCGCCACTTTCACCATGACAGGCCGCGCAGTTATCTGTGTAAACGGCCGCACCCTGATCCATTGTTTCCACAGGCACAGCCAAACTATACACAGCCGCAATCAAGTCCCACCGGTTTGCTTCCGGAATGGGGTTCGACGTGTCATCGCCAAAAGGCGGCATACCGGCATCGATACGGCCGTTACTGATGGTGTCAAACATCGAAGCGGGAACGGCCGTCCGGTAAAACGCCGGGTCGGTAAATTGCCGGGGAGGGGCAGGCAGCCTTGTCGCCAATTCACCATCGCCGTTACCTTCCAGGCCATGACAGTTGGCACACCGCTGCTGGAAAATGGACAACCCGACAGCCGCATCCGGTGTTTCTGTGGGAACAACCGGGGTTTGGGCAGCACTTTGGAATGGCAGCACGATGAGGCTGCCGACGACAAACAAGAACAAAACGCCAGCGGCCAATAAACGGCCGTGGCGTAAATCAAATTCACGTATTGACTTCATATGATAATTTTAACTTTTGACTGGTTGGGATAGCTGCAGCCGGTGGCCGCAAGATGCACAAAATTTATCGCTGGGGTCAACCTGTTCGCCGCATTCCGGGCAGAAACGGGCAGCCTTGGTGGTACGGCCGTTACTGGCAGACGCACGCTTCGCAGGCGGCTGTGCCTTTGCCCGCTTTCTGCGCTGCATAATGGCCGCCTCAATATCCTGTTCCTTGCGCGACTTGGGTTTGGCTGGGCGCTGTGCCTTCAAGGCATCCAGTTCTTTTAGTACCGCCGCCGCCTGTACCTTCAACAATTCTCTCTGGTGCTCAAACAATTCCACCGGAATTTTGCCTGTTTCGTAATCAAATTCCAGGTCATGAATAGCATCCAGAATGTCTTCTTTTTGCGCCAACAATTGCTGGCGTCTGCTCATCTTTTTGCGTGGCTGTGGGGCGTGTGCGTGCGGAACCAGAAACGGCCGTGCAATAAACAGCCCCACTACCAGCAGCAATGCTGCTCCGAGAAAAATCGAACCTAAACTCATATCTCATTCATCGGACAGATTAAAACCACTGCCCGATTACCCTCCTTGAGAAATCAAACTATTCAATGTAGATAATAAGCGGCCTTCATTGACCGGACCAATGACGACATCCACAATATCGCCATTCTGGTCAATGATAAACGTCTCCGGCACACCTGTAATGTTGTAATCGCGGGAAATACGTGTCCCTAAATCCGGCGCATTTGGGTAAGTGATGTCAAACTCTTCCAGGTATTTCAACGATTCGGGTTCAACATCTACATAAGCAATCCCTAAAAAGACAACATCATCTTTATAAGCCCGGTAAGTTTGCTCCAGCAGGTCGGCCTCTATCCGGCATTCCACACACCAGGACGCCCAAAAATTCAATACCACGACTTTGCCTTGTAAATCTTCCAAATTCGCTGTTTTGCGCCCTTCCCATTCATAGCCGTTGAAAAATTCCATGTTAAATGTGGGTGCCTTTCGTCCAATTTCTGGCCGGGGCGCACTGGAGTTAATTAGTCCCCACCCCAGCAAAGCCAACAAGCTAATAATGGCTACCCATATAAGCGCAACACCCCAACGAAAGGGCTTTTTTTCGGCCAGGCTTTCTGGTGCTGTCACGTTTGTTCCAATTGTTTCACTCATGGCAGTTCACCTCTTGCTTTACTGCTTGCGCAGTTCTTCTTCTACTTTGGCTAAATAGTCGTCTGGTTCTGCTGGTGGGGCAGGCGGGGTTACGGCCGTTTCTTCTGCCACCCCTTCAGCCTCTTGTGCCCGCAAATT